>JACPRY010000145.1 GCA_016193565.1 Armatimonadota bacterium | reverse complement strand
GTACGCGTGCTCGACGTCCCTGCGGCTGCCGAGCTCGTCGACGACGTCGCCGATGAACCACTCGATCAGTTCGCGGATCAGGTCACGCGCCGGCAGTTCCTCCTGCTTTCCGAGATCGATGAGCTTGCCGTCCAGCCCGTATCGCGCCCCACGCACTTGCGCCTCCTCCGCCGCCAAACGCAATCGTTCCGAGGCCGGGAGGCCGGAGCATTCCTCGGTCATTGCGAGGAGCGAAGCGACGAAGCAATCTGTTCTTTTCTGGGAGAATGCTATCCGCCGCTCACGACCGCCCTCGTCGGGCTCACGGCGGCGCAGGCCTCGTGGAGGCCCGCTCCGGAACGTCATTCGTCCAACCCCTACCACCTGGGACAGATCCGCTACCTCCGCGCGCTTCAGGGCGCGTAAAGCGACCTGCTCTCCCAATATGGGGTCGAATCTTCAATGCTTCATTCGGTTTCTTAACCTGGTTTGCAGAAGGTGCTCGGGGAAGCTAATGATCCATGCGAAATCCTATCCGCGGACGGACATTGGCGGCATAGCTCACGGCCTCGACCGTCTCATGCGAGAGCGAGAACCTTTCGAAAACGCTGTGTTCTTCTTGCACAAGGGTAAACCAGCGGCCAATGGATGAGGTTTTCATTAGCTATCTCCCGCTTCGGGCATGAAAGACGGCCAGAATGATCAAGGCATCCTCGGCGGAAGTGTAGCTCACGCACCAGTCTTTCGCAAAGAAATATCGAAAGCCCGCGTAGGGGTCGCGCGCCCTGACCGGATACATTTCTGGGAACTCGGAGATCATTTCAATCCGAGAGGTGATTTCCTCTCGTGTCGACGCAGGCAATCTCTTCAACGCTTCCGCTGCCGGCGCCGTCCACAGGACTTTCACCGAGCCCTCTTTCGGCGGACCCCTTGCGTCGCTCGCTCATGGGGAACAAGCGCGCCCCGCTTCCAGGCCGCGATCCCGGCCTCCATGGCCTCGCGCGCTTCCCTTCGGGCCAGGACGGCATCGAGAACCCGCTCGACACTTTCCCTGTCCGCGAAGTACCGCAGCGCTTCGCGCACGACGAAACTCTTGTTCCCGGCCCGAGGGTGCGCCAGCTTCTCCAGCAGACGGTAGGTTTCATCGTCGAGGACAACTTGCACTTTCTTGGCCACAATGCGCCTCCATATTCATGATTTAGCATGATCATACCACACCTGGCATGGAGGCCATAGATTAAGAGGACCTGCACCTGTCAGGTGGGCTATTGACGTCGACGGGCTTCGATGGTATCGTTGTTATGATGCATATATTGCATCACATAGATTCACTAATGATGCACATCGAACGTCCACAAGCGGCCCACAAGGTGAGCAGCAATGAAGGCCATCACGTTGCGTAATCTCCCGCCGGAAGTGGCTCGCCTGGTTCAGCGCCGGGCCCGTGAGAAAAGGACAAGTATCAACAAGGCGATCATTGAACTGCTGGAAGAGCGCTCAGGGACGGCCAGGAAGCGAGGCCAGACCTTGTACGACGATCTCGATCACCTGGCAAGCAGCTGGACCCGAGAGGAGGCTGTTTCGTTCGACCAGGCTCTGAAGGAGCAGCGGACGATCGACCCGGATGTGTGGGAATGACGAGAATCCTGCTCGACACCTCCGCATACTCAGCGTTCATGCGTGGGCACCAGGGCGTGCAAGCCGCCCTGCAGGGGGCCGAAGAGATCTATCTCACGCCGGTGATCTTGGGAGAGCTTCTGGCCGGCTTCATGCGCGGAAGACACAGAAGGAAGAATGAAGGGGAGTTGGATGCGTTTCTCACTTCACCCCGTGTTGATGTCGTCACCATGGACCGTGAAACCGGGGAGCGTTATGCGCTGATACTTCACGGTCTCCGCCAGGCGGGCACCCCAATCCCCACGAATGATATCTGGATCGCGGGTAGCGCGATGCAGCATGGACTGCGAATCCTGACTACTGATGCGCACTATCTAAAGGTCACGCAGGCTGTCGTGGACTTTGTCGAATCGGCCTGACCGCCCGATCAACCCGCGGTCCCCCCAGTCGAAGAACCGTCCCTGGGACCGTCGGAAACGCCACGACCCGGGCCCCGGCATGGCCGAACACGATCAGCTCCATGTCCCGCTGCAGCGACGCACTGAGCGGCGGTGGTAGGAGCGTGTAAAAGCCATACTCGCGATCATACTTGGGAAATTTCGTGGATTTTCGCCTCCCGCTTGCCGGCTTCCTCTGACCAGTCGGTAGTGAAGGTTATTACGGAAGGACAGCCGTTGACCGCGATAGTGTAAGGTGCCGCGGGACTGGACGGGCCCCTTGGTGCGCACGAAATCGAAGGGGATAGCTCGCGGAATTCGGCGAGGGCAGACCCCAATCGGCTATCCCAATGCCTCGCGACCGGCCTTGTCTCCATCTCGCGTCGGTAGATGCCGCGCAGAGGCGGCAGGAGCCCCATGTGGATGAGGTCGAGCAGTCCGGCGCGGGATCGAGGAGCCAGGAATTCCTCGAAGTACTTTCCGCGTGTGGAAAAGGGTGTGCCGAAGTCAAGGAAGACGCTAGTTTCGCCATCCTCGAGAAGGATCTTGTTGCCACCGATGGATTGCGCGTCGTCGTAAACGGTGAGAGAGACAGGCATCGCTCAACTTCCTACGAGTGCGAAGCCTGCTCTCCCTGCCATGTGCGGTGGGAAACATCCCGGCGTCTTATACTTGTAGAACTGGTATCAGCGATAGGGCCGCGGAACAGGCTCAGTGCGCGACGGGGCGCAAAGTGACCTTTAATGGGAGGCGCAAAGAACCATAAATCAAATTTCAGATTATGGAGCGCGAGGGTGTGGACCTGTATCGAACCGCGGCTGCATAACTACAGCTCCTGCCTGGGACAAGCTAGTCGCGTGGTAGAATAGCGATGGCCATGAAGACCCTTCGCCGGTACCGGGTCCTGCTGGAGCGCAATGACCAGGGGGGTTATGCCGTTACGGTTCCCGCCCTACCTGCTGTTGTTACACAGGGCGATACCCGCGAGGACGCACTGGCGAACGCGGCCGATGCTGTCCGGCTCTACGTCGAATCGCTCCAGGCGCGCGGACTGCCCATTCCTGACGCAACGGTCCTCGAAACTGCACATCTTCATGATCCAGGGCGGGCAGGTATCAGATAGAAGTTGGCGCTGTGCCATTCTCGCATTCGCGCGAGCGTGAGGAGAGGGAAGGCCGGTTGCTCAGTTCTCGAGTGGGTTGAGCGTCCGCAAGCCGGCGAAGAGCCGGAAGTCGCGGTCGGTGGTGCAAAGGGTGGCGCCGTGCTCGATGGTGATCGCTGCCAAATGCGCGTCCATCACGCGCGAGCCGCGGGCCTGAGTTGCCAGCAATAGCGCCGTGAGAATCTCCCAGTGCCTGTCGCCCGGCTCGACCGTTACGACAATGGGATGTGCGAGCCATTCTGACACGATCGCGGCCGCCTCCTCCGGTTTGAGAGGGTTTGGAAATGCCCGTGGATTGGTACCGGTGCGGAGGAACGCCAGAATCGTTGCCCAGGGCAGGCCGACCGGCTCCAGTGCAACCAGCGTGCGCTCCAGCCAGCTCTTGGCCCGAGGGTGCTGCTCGAACGATGAATTGTAGGCGTAGAGAAGCAGGTTGGCGTCGAGGATGATCACCGCTGGAGCGGTCCCTCCAGATGCTCTACCAGCTCAGCGGTTCTGTCGTAATCCAGCCCTGGACGCGTTCCCAGGGATCTTGCGCGGACAGTGAACGGAGGCACCGCGCGCCGCCTGCGACGAAGATGCAGGGCGGCCCGAAGCAGTTCGTTGACGACAGCTTTGAAGGGCCGGCCGGCCCGTCGCACCTCGGCCTTCAGGGCAGCGGCCACGTCGTCGTCTAGGGTCAGTGTTGTTCGCACATCATGATGCTATGTCAAATGCATCATGATGTCAAGCCTAAATAACTCCGACATTGATGGTCCAACCCTAGTCCCGTGCGTGCCTGGCGCCCGTGAGAATAGGGAAGGCCGGCTATTCCGGGAGGCTGGTGAGAACCTTTTTGATCTGGCGGGCGGTCTTGGGGCCGATCCCGGGGACCTGGGCCAGTTCCTTTTCAGTCGCCGCCGTCAGGCGCTCGAGGCTGCCGAAGTGCGCCATCAGTTGCTGCGCTCGCGTGCGGCCGACCAGCGGCAGGGCTTCCAGGACCTGCAGTTGCTGGCCACGCAGGTCCACTGCCTTCTTATAGCCGCGGGGCAGACCCGCCTCAGAGACGCCGGCCGCCACGCCGGCCTGCTGTCTGTCTTGCTGTTCCCGGCGCGCGATCAGGTACAGCAGCTCGGCCGTATCCTCGGGCCCCACCGTGGCCAGGATGGGAATGCCGTAGTCCACTGCGATCCTGGCCAGCGCGCCGCGGATGAAATTTGGGTGCACCTTCCGCAGGCCGTACAGCTGCCGCCCCTCGATCAGATAGAGGGGCCGTGAGTAGATCGCCTTGAGGCGCTGGAGCTGGGCGTAGAAACGCTTCTGAAGGATGGCCGTGACGAAGTCGAACGCGGTCTTGCGTTCGACGGCCACCTGCTCGCTGAGGACGTAGTCGCCGGCCGGGAGGTGCTCTTCGATGACGCTCGCGCCGAGGGCCGTGAGCAGCTCGGCGACTCTCGAGCGGCGCTCCTGATGGTCAACCAGTATCACGGTCATTGCTGCCCACGAGTTTAGTTCCAGCGCGAGCCGCAGCGGTCCTTGACTCGCAGCGGCGGAATCACCCAGGTAGCGCCCACGCACTAAGCGACGTCGCCGCAGCCGCAGCGGTCTTTAAAGTTGCACATCTTAGACATCCAGGGCGGGCAGGCGGGGAGCAAGTGGGGGTCGGCGCCGGTCTCCAGCAGCGTGAGGCGGCGGTCGGCCTCGGCCAGGACTGCGGGGAGATCTTTGAAGCCGACGTCGTACACCATGAACTTATCGTCGGGCATGGTTTCGTAGTAGAGCACGAGCCGCCCGCGGTCGCTGCCCAGCAGCGCGCACTCGAAGGCGAGGCGGTCGAAGTACCACGGGCGTTCTTCCGGCAGGCGGTCGCGGTCGATGAACTTCGTGACCCTCGTGGATCGCAGTAGCGTCGGCACGTCCTTGTACGTCCCCACGCGTCCGGTTAGTGACCGGAGCTTCACGGGCATGTTTTTGAACGCGCCTGGAATGCCGAATCGCACGGCCTTGTAGAGCTGGCCGCGGAATCCCTCGCGCTCGATGTCGCGCAGCCGGGTTTCAAAGGTCTCGTCTTTCACTTCCTCTTCATCCGTCTGCTGGTGCTCGTACGCGGCCTTCCGCGGGAAGACAAGGTCGTTGAGCCGGAAGCCGCCCGACCGGCCGGGGGTGTTGTTCATGCGGCCGGCGAGCGCAGTTTCGACGGCGGTGTCCCGCTCGATCTGGAATACCGTCGCCGGGATCATCCGGGTTCCTAACTCCGCATCCGCGCACCCGCAAAACTGCAGGTAGTCGCAGTTGCGTTCGAACCACTCGCAGCGAGGTAGCCGCTCCGGGTCCTTGGTTTCGAGAGCCTGCTGGAAGAGGTCGCGCCGGCGGACCATTTCGCTTTTTATGGGCTCAATGTCGCGGAACTCGACGCGAAAGGCGCGAAACTCCGGCGTGCGGCCGAAGTACTCACGTCGATAGATGAACAGGCGCCCCGATCCTCTGCCGGTCATCGTGCAGTACATACCGAGCTGGTCGATGTAGGACGGCCGGGCCGCGCCGGGGGCGTCGGGCAGGGTGGAGGTGGTCTTTAACTCCACCGGGACGTCCTCGTAGATGTCGATCTTGCCGACGATCCCCTCGAACTCGACAAACTGCTCGACAAACTCTTCGGTGGAGATCGCCTGGCCAAAAAGGTTGTGGAAGCCGGTACCCGACATCATCATCTGGATGCGCTCAGGCGATGGCTGGATTTCCGGCCGGGTCCACCGGAAGAACGCCTGCCGCGGGTTCACGAGGTCGGTGACGGAGATGCGCCGGCGGGCGGACTGGCTGCGCACGCCCGCGGTTAGCTCGTCCTTGAGCGTGCGGTTGGCGTCGATGCCACGGACGAATGGAGCGGAGAAGGACTCAGCCACGTTTCGATCTCACGGTCTTCTCGGCAAACATCGGGAGGGCATATTGCCCGCGCTCGGTCCTGCGCAGGCGTCCTTCATCGACCAGTTCCTTGACGACGCGGAAGATGTAGGCGCGGCTCACTTTCGGGAAGGCAGATCGGAGCTCGGAGATTGAAAACCGCCTGCGTGAAAGCGCGGCGTCCCTGATGAGCTTCGCACGGGGATCCTGCGCTGCCGCCAGCGCGCTGACTCGCTGCTCCATCTCCCGGTAGGCGCGGATGAGTGTCTCGAGCAGATAGCGGGTCCAATGGTACGGATCGTGTGTAGCATCGTACCAGCCGGTGGTTGACGCGCGCAGCGCAGCGTAATAGGCGTTCTTCGCTTCATAAATCAACCGTTCCAGCGGGACGTACCTGCCGACCACGTAGCCCTCCTGAAGTAGGAGAAGGTGGGTCAGCAGCCTCGCCATCCGTCCGTTTCCATCGTCGAACGGATGGATGCAGAGGAAGTCCAGCGCGAACGCGGCAACGATGATCGGCGAGGGCAGGGCAGGCTCTTCCCTTGCGTGAGCGAGGTGCTTGCAGAGTTCCTCCATGAAGCGAGGGGTGACCGCCGCGGCCGGCGGACGGAAGATGACGCCGAGAGACTTCCCGCCAGAGGTCCTGGCTTCAATCACGTTGTCCTTCGACTTCCAGCGCCCAGCAGTCGCGACATTTGTGTACCTGTAGAGATCGCGGTGCAGCTCGAGGATGAAATCCGGCGTGACAGACACCCGTGCGGGGTCCGCGATGCCGTCGATCACCCACAGGACGTCGCGATAGCCAGCGATTTCCTCCTCCGGCCGATCGCGCGGGACAACGCGGCGGGCCAGGAGAGCTTCTAGCCGCTCCGGCGGGATCTCGATTCCCTCTATAGCGTTGGAGGCCGCCGTGCTCTGGCTGATCACCGTCTCCCGCAGGATATAGAGGCTCTCGGGCTTGGTCCTGGCATAGAGATCCTGTCGCCCCTTGAACTCGGCGAGGGTTTCGATCTTCCCCGCGATGTCAGAGGGGACCGTTCCGTTCTTGTGCAGGTGCTCGAAGGTGAACAAGGCCTCTCGTCAGTCAAATAGTCTATTATGATAGTCTACTGTAGACTATGTTAGTGGACTTGTCAATCTGGGAAGATTAGGCGCGGCCGGTCGAAATCCCTGGATTCTCGGCCAAATCGGTGCCAGGCACCGAAAATGGGCCAAACTATGCTATTTCGCGGGTTGGAGACTGGCGTCTTGGCCCCGTTGAACCGACGGCTGGCGCTGGACCAGCCAGAGGCCCAACAGCACGAGCGCGCCGCCAGCGACCGTTGAGGCGGACAGGCGCTCGCCCAGCATGATGACCGAGGAGACGACGCCGAAGATCGGCACGAGGAACGCGAAGGTCGTTGCGCGGGCCGCGCCGATACGCTTAACGCCTTCATAGAAGAAGACAAACGCCAGCACCGTTCCGAAGACCGCGAGGTACAGCCCCCCGATCCATGATGCGAGGGGGGCCGCGGCCAGAGCGTTCCAGCCTCGCTCAGCGACGGCGAACGGCAGCAGCATCAACGTACCGGTCACGGTTCCGTACAGCGTCGCATTGACGGGGCTGAAACGGATGGTCGCGGCCTTCCCAATCACAGAGTAGATTCCCCAGCATGCCGCTCCCAGGAAGAAGAGGAAATCTCCCAGGAGTCTGCCCGGGGCCTGCGCGCCGCCGGGATTCATGACCAGGATGAGGCCGGCGAGGGCGGTCAGCAGGCCCGCGACGCCCCATCGGCCGATGCGCTCACCCAAGACCACGGCAGCGAGTGCCGCGGTCATGATCGGCGCGAGGCCCGGGACGATGATGGCGCCGTCGGAGGCGGGGGCGAGCTTCAGGCCGTATAGGAAAAGGACGTTGTATGCGGCGACCGCCGTGAGCCCCATGCCGAAGATGAGCGGCAGATCGTGGACGGTCGGGGCCCGGCCAGATGCTTGCTTACTCCTCGCCCATAGCCACAACAGCGCTGACGCGATTGAGAACCGCAGCGCGGCGAGGGTCATGGGTGGAATCGCGTCGACGGCGACTTTGCCGGCGACCCAGGTGCCGCCGAAGAACAGCGCCATGAAGGTAAGCAAGACGAACGCAGTGCGACGCTCAGCCGCAATGTCGGAAGTCATATGGTCCTATTGTCCTTATTGGAGACGACTTGTAAAGCCTTCGCGCACCAACCGATCTGCCAGCGTCAGCGCTTGAATCATCGGTTGGGGATCGGCGACGCCCTTCCCGGCGATGTCAAAGGCGGTGCCATGAGATGGGGTCACGGTTATAAATGGATACCCGACGCCGACAGAAACGCCCCGATCGAAGCCGAGCAGCTTCGTCGCGATCTGGGCCTGATCGTGGTACATCGCAACGACGGCATCGAACCTGCCTGCGCGCGCCAGGCGAAAGACGTGGTCCGCGGGGTGCGGTCCAGAGGCGTCGATCCGTTCGGTGTTGGCGGCTTCAATCGCCGGTCGAATGACCCGAATTTCCTCGTCACCCACGGCTCCATCTTCCCCGGCATGCGGATTGAGCGCCGCACTGCGTTCGTTTTGCTTACCTTCATGGCGCTGTTCTTCGGCGGCACCTGGGTCGCCGGCAAAGTCGCCGTCGACGCAATCCCACCCATGACCCTCGCCGCGCTGCGGTTCTCAATCGCGTCAGCGCTGTTGTGGCTATG
>JACPRY010000130.1 GCA_016193565.1 Armatimonadota bacterium | reverse complement strand
GATCCCGTAGATGGGCCGCGCGTCCGCTGCCAGGCGCTCGACCACGGCCCGTGACCGCTCCACACGCCCCCGAGCATGATGAGAGAGGGCAACCGCTGCCCTCTCTCGCGCCACCTTCACAACATCTTCGATCGTAAGGTGTTCCCCGATCTCGACTGTCACACGCTTCTCCCGAATGAGACCAGGGCTTGGGGCTTAGGGCATAGGGCTTAGGCTAATGAACAGCACAAAGTTTTGACTAAGCCCGAAGCCCGAAGCCCTAAGCCCTATTTGAGACTTTCATGAAACGTCGCCGCCACGTTCTTCTGCCCGCGCTTACCCACTACCGTTGCAAGGGTGACGCTGTTATAGATGATCTTCGAGGTCACGGTGTTGATGCTGTTGAGCTGTCCCAAGATGGCCTGCGAGGCGAGGAGGCCCTCGGTCTCCAGGTTCTGCCGCGCCTCGGTCTTGTCGCCGGGAATGATCGTCACGGCTGCGCGTCCTTCCTCGATCTTGACTCCGGGTTTCACCAGCACCTGGGCGACCGTTCCGGCGTGCTCCGCGCGGGCGGCCACCACGACCTTGCCATCGCTGCCCTTGGCATAGGTGACCGGATCGCCTTTCTTCACGCGCGCGCCCACCGTCACGAGTCCCTGGGCGACCACTTCACCGTCTACCGTCGAGCGCGCGGCCGGCGGATAGGTGGCGGATTCAAACGTGACGTCCACCGTCGCGGCGGACTCGTTGACCTTGACGTCCTTGACGGTATCGCGACCGATGATGTTCTCCACCAGGTTCTTGGCGATGACATCGGGCGGCGGCGGCTTCCGCGCCTCCTCCTGGCGACGCCGGAACGAGGCGTCCCATGCCAGCAGCGCGCCGCTGACCGCGATTACGGCACCAATATAGATGAGGATCGGTCCGATGCTCACCCCTGTCTTGCGCACGAGTTTGCCCGACTTTGCCACCCGCTCACCTCCGAAAGAACACGGAACTACGGATTAGGGATTGGGGATTAGGGACTGATTCAACACCGCCAGGTCTGTTCCTATTCCCCAATCCCTACTCCCCAATCCCGCAGTCGGTTAAGAAACGGTCATCGCGTTAGAAGTGGTAATCGTCCCTCGATACAGGAACGAGGTCTGTCGGATGGCGGCCTCCATGTCGAAGGGGGTGATCGCGGAGATGGCATCGAGCGCCAGGATCACCTTGTACCCGTTCAGCGCCGCGCTGCCGGCCGTGTGCAGTACGCAGATATTGGCCACCGTGCCGCACACGATGACGGTCTTGACGCCGCGCAGCCGCAGCTCGTGATCCAGCGAGGTGCCGAAGAACCCGTCGTAGCGGAGCTTCTGGATCACCCGGTCTGTCGGCTTCGGGGTGAGTTCCGCTACGATCTGCCAGCCCCAGCTCCCGCGGAGGACGTGCTCCCCCCAGATCGGGAATTCAGGATCTCCCGGATCGTGCGTGTCCTGCGTGTAGAAGACCGCCATGCCGTGGCGGTGAGCCAGATCGAGCAACCGCTTGATCCCCGGGATCGTCTTCTCCGCGTCTCCCACCACGAGGGCGCCGCCCTCTTTGACGAAGTCGTTCTGCATGTCTACGACGATCAGCGCCGTCGTTTTTGGATCCACGACCACACGTGATTCAACCTTGTACTCGGGCGCTTCGACGGCGGGCATGCGCTCCCCTGAACCTTTAAGCCGCAGCCGGTTTCACGATCGGCCGCAACAGTGGCACGGCCACCAGGATCACGATAAGATCCACGACGACCTCAGCCAGCAGTCCGATCGAGAAGATCGTCACCGCCATCTGGTTCACCGGCATCAGGCCCACGATGATGAACGCGATAATGTTGAGGATGTGGCCGACCAGGATCGTGAACGCGCCGGCCACGACGCTCCGGCGCCCCACGAGTCCCGCGCTCAGGCCCATGATCGTATGGGGAATGACCGCGGCAAACTCAAATGTCGACGCGGCGCCGCCCAAGAACAACGCGTTCACGAACGTACTGACCAGACCGACAAGGGCTCCGGGGCCCGGGCCCAGCAGGATTCCGGCGATCACGACCACCACCATGTTGATGGCAATGATCGCGCCGCCACCGACCATGGGGTTGGGGATCTTCACAAACTGGCCGATGACCACATATAAGGCCGCCAGCACTGCCGCATACGTAAGCCGCCGTGTCGACATGCTTGCCCTCCAGGGTTCGACGTGACCTGCCTACCTTATTCTAACGGTTCACTTGCAAGATCCGTCGTGCAAACTAAGCACAACCACCACTGATAATACTGAAGGCTGCCTGACAACAGGCAGCCTTCGTCACAACGGGAACCTCCCCCTGGGGTCAGGAGGCCTCGGGCTTGGGCTTCAGCGACGGCCTCGGCATCTCCGGCCGGACGGGCTCGGCCGGCACCTGGGCGGCAGGTTCTGCGGCCGGCGCCTCCGGCTCCAGGGGCTCGCCCGACATGACACGATTGAGCTCGTCACCTTCCAGGCTTTCCTTCTCCAGCAGAGCGTGCGCGACGCGCTCGAGTTTGTCCCGGCTCTCTCCGAGCACCTGGCGCGCGCGATCGTAGCAATCATCGATGATCCGCCGCGTCTCCTTATCGATCTCGTACGCGATCTCTTCGCTGTAGTTTCTCGTCTCGACCAGATCGCGGCCGAGGAAGACGGGTCCGTGGCGCCTCCCGAGCGCCATCGGCCCGAGCTTGTCGCTCATCCCAAACTCCGTGACCATGCGCCGCGCCAGCTCGGTTGCCTGCTCGAAGTCGTTCTGTGCGCCGGTGGTGGATTCGCCGAAGACCAGCTCCTCCGCCACACGTCCACCCAGCGCGGCGGTGATGCGGTCGAGCAGCTCGGCCTTGGTGTACGTGTACTTGTCCTCAGGCGGCGCGCTGATCACGTAGCCGAGCGCCATGCCGCGAGGCAGAATCGTGACCTTGTGCGGTGGGTCGGCGTGCGGCAGGAGCTTGCCGAGCAATGCGTGCCCGCCCTCGTGGTAGGCGGCGATCTCGCGCTCCTTGACCGACAGCACGCGGCTGCGGCGCTGAGGACCGGCCATCACGCGCTCGATCGCTTCTTGCATTTCCGACATCGTGACCTTCTTCTTATTGCGGCGCGCCGCAAGCAGCGCTGCCTCATTCACAAGGTTGGCCAGGTCGGCGCCCGAGAAGCCCGGCGTGTGCTTGGCGAGCACGTCGAGGGCGACGTCCTCCGCCAGCGGCTTGCCCCGCACGTGCACGTCGAGGATCGCCCGGCGACCCTTGCTGTCAGGGTTGTCGACGACGACGCGGCGGTCGAAGCGGCCGGGCCGGAGCAGCGCCGGGTCGAGAATGTCGGGACGGTTGGTGGCGGCGATGACGATGATCCCCGCATTGGGATCGAAACCGTCCATCTCCACGAGCAACTGGTTCAGGGTCTGCTCGCGCTCGTCGTGGCCGCCGCCCAGTCCCGCGCCGCGCTGCCGGCCCACGGCATCAATCTCATCGATGAAGACGAGGCACGGCGCGCTCTTTTTCGCCTGCTCAAACAGGTCGCGGACGCGCGAGGCGCCCACGCCGACGAACATCTCCACGAACTCCGAGCCGGAGATCGAGAAGAACGGCACGCCGGCTTCGCCGGCCACCGCCTTGGCGAGCAGCGTCTTGCCGCTCCCCGGCGGGCCCACCAGGAGCACGCCGCGCGGAATCCTCGCCCCGAGCGCCTGGAACTTCTTCGGGTGTTTGAGGAACTCGATGATTTCCTGCAGTTCTTCCTTGGCCTCCTCCACGCCCGCCACGTCTTCGAACGTGACTTTGGGACGGTTCTCCGAGTGCAGACGGGCGCGGCTCTTGCCGAAGGACATCGCCTGGTTGCTGCCGCTCTGCGCCTGGCGCAGCATCAGCATCCACAGCCCGATGAGCAGCAAGAACGGCAGCATGGTGGACAGGATGTTCGGCCAGATCGCGTTGCGGTTCCGCGGCTCGACGTTGATCTGCGTGCCCTTGGCCTGGAGCACCGCGAGGTACGAGGTGTCGTTCGCCGGCACGTACGTTCGGAACGTGGTGCCATCCTTGAGTTTGCCGTTGATGGTCTCGTCGCCGATCATGACTTCGGTCACGCGGCCGGCGTCGGCGTGCGCCAGGAACTGGCTGTAGGAGATCTCCTCGCGCGGCGCGCGGGCACGGTACAGCGGCCCCAGGAAGAAGTAGATGACGACCGCGAGGATCATCCCCCAGACGACCAGGTTGCGGAGATACCGGTTAACCACCTGCGAAACCTCCTATAACTGTCCGCTTACCAGATCAATTCTGCTAACTAAGTCAAATAGTCAGCCTAACGATACGATGAAAGCTCCTCATAATCAAGCCAACCCAACGACCGCCGCGTTGGAGGTATTCCGCGCGCGGAGCCGCACGACCCGCTGGGTGCGGTCGGTGATCCGCGCGACCTCGGAGATCCGGCGCCCGACGATCCACAGGATCTGCCCCCGCGCATCGGTCACGACCGGGATCCGGTGCCGATCCCATCGCGGCACCTTGTCGTCCACGAAGAGGTCCTGCACTTTCTTTTTGCCCCGCATGCCCAGCGGGATCATCCGATCGCCGGGCCGCCAGGCCCGAATCTGCAACTCGCGCCCCACCGAGGCGGCATCGAGGTCCACTTCATGCGCATCGACTGATCGTGAAGGGACTGGAGCTGACGGATCGACAATCTCCGCCGTCAGCGTCACGTTGAACGCCTCTGCCGTCACCGTGCCCGGAATCCGCAGCCGGTACACTCCGCGCGGCGCAGGAGGTTGCGGCACCGTGACCTCGAGCGCATCGTAGCTGACGCGCACGGCAACCGCTCTCAGATCAGCGACCTCGCCGGCGCGGCCCTTCGCCGCAACCCGCAGCCCTCTGTCTTCTAGAACGACCGGCAGGCCGGTGGTTGTTCCGGTTACCCGCGCCACTGCCCACCTCAGCATTCGGCGCTGGAGGTCCGGTGGATGCCTCCGGAACTCGTCAAGAGG
>JACPRY010000129.1 GCA_016193565.1 Armatimonadota bacterium | reverse complement strand
CCCTGAACCTGGAGTGGAAAGACATCGGGCTCTCGGATCTGGACCCGCATCTCCGCGAGCATCGCTACTGCCTTCGCCCAGAGGAGGACATCGCTGTCGGCCACGGCCACCCAAAAGTGGTTCTCCCCCAAGCGCAAGAGAACCGGATCGTTGACGATTCCTCCGTCTGCAGCAGTAATCAGTGCGTAGCGCCCCTGTCCCACCCGGCACCGGCTCAGGTCCCGCGGCGTGAGCAGGCTGGTGAAGCGGAACGCATCCGGCCCGGTGATCTCCACCTGCCGTTCCACGCTGACATCCCACAGCGTGACATGCTCGAGCAGGTGCCAGTACTCGCTGACGGGATCGTCATAGTAGCTGGGCACGAACATGTGGTTGTAGACCGTGTAGGCGCGGCAGCCGTACCGCTGCGTGGCTTCGAAGTAGGGCGAGCGACGCAGACGCGCTCCACGTTGGATCAGCCGCATGTCGAACGGCCGCGCCGTCGTGCGCTGAGTCATGAAATTGAAACTTCCCCCAGCGCGTAGGCGGTCGCCGCCTCGAGCGTGAGGGTTCGCCCCTTTGCCCAGATCTCCCCGAAACGACTTTCTCCGAGTACGGCGCGTGTATCCGCCACATGCTGCTCGAAGCTGCTGCGGATGAAGGGCGGGAGCGGAACGCCGATCGCTTCGCGCAGGGCCTCGGCGGTGGAGAAGATCATCGCCGCTCGATCGGCATCTCCTTGAGCGGCGGCCACGGCGGCCAGACCCAGGAGCGAAGTCACGACGCCTCGCTTCTCGCCCACCTCTGCGCGCAGCCGTAAGCTCTTCGCAAACCGATCCGCCGCGCGCGCATAATCCTTCTGGTACCAGGCGACAATCCCGAGATTGCTCTGGGCGAACGCGACGCCCCACTTATCCCCAAGTTCTTGGGTCAGCGCAAGGGTTTCCTCGAGCACTTCCTTCGCGCGGGCGTAGTCCCCCAACTCACGCTTCACCAGTCCCAGGTTGTTGAGAACCACGGACAGCCGCCACTTGTCACCGACCTGCCGAACCTGAAGCACGATCTCTTCGAGCAGCGTGGCTGCGCGCTCGTAGTTACGCTGCGCGCGGTACACAAAAGCAAGCACGATGCGTGAGTCCACCGTGCCCCACCAGTCCCCCACCTCCTGACTGAGAGCAAGGCTTTCCTTTCCCAGCTCCGCTGCGCGATCGTATTTCTCAAGACGGCACGCCTCCAGTCCCAGGATGTTGAGACAGGAGAGCGTGCCGCGCTTATCTCCCAATCTCTGGCTCAGGTCGAGGCTCTCCTCACTGAGGGCAACCGCTCGAGCGTAGTCACCCTGAAAGGAAGCCAGATACGCCGCGCCGTTGAGGACCTTCACCCGGCTGGGTGTCGGCAGTCCGGCGCTCTGGGCGATGGCTCCATCCAGCCACATGCGACCCTCGCTCCAGTAGCCGCGCACCTCCCAGAACTTCCAGAGTGCGCCGGCCAGCCTGAACCAGTACTCGGCGTCTCCACCCGCGGTCTTGCACCACTCGAGCGCCAGACGAAGATTATCGTGCTCGATCTCCAGCAGGTCGAGCCAGGCTCGCTGCCCGGCGCCGTGCATGTGCCGTTCGGCTCGCTCCGCCAGCAGCAAATACCAGTCGCGGTGCCGAGTCCTCGTCCACTCCTCCTCGCCGAACTCATGCAGCCGGCCCCGGGCATACTGACGCACCGTTTCGAGCAGCCGGTACCTGGTTGAGCCTTCAGGCGTTTCCTGCACCAGCACCAGCGACCTGTCCACCAATCGGGCCAGCAGGTCCAGCACCTGGCCGGCCTCGACATCTCCGCTCGCGCAGATCGCTTCCGCGGCCTCCAGCGTCCACCCGCCCGCAAACACCGAAAGCCGCCGCAGCAGCGTGCGTTCCGGCTCTGTCAGCAGGTCATAGCTCCAGTCCATAGCCGCCTTCAGCGTTTGATGGCGGTGCGCGACCGTCCGACCGCCAGAGGTGAGGAGTCGGAACCTGTCATCCAGTCGCTCGGAGATCTGCTGGACCGACATCACCCTTGCCCTGGATGCCGCCAATTCGATGGCCAGCGGGATGCCGTCTAGTCGGTGGACCACTTGAGCGACGGCTGCTGCGTTATCGGTTGTCACGACAAACCCGGGTTTGCCGAGAATTGCCCGTTCAACAAAGAGACGCACCGCCTCGTACTGGGTGACCTGATCAGGTGATGCCTGCAGGGGGTCGGGGAGCGAGAGGGGAGGCACAGCGTATGTGACCTCTCCTGGTACCTCCAACGAAGTCTGACTGGTGGCAAGAATTTGGACGTGCCGGCACGCCCGCAACAGGTGGTCGGCCAGCCGGGTAGATTCAGCCAGGATGTGCTCGCAGTTATCGAGCACCAGGAGCACTCGCTTGAACTGGAGGAAATCCGTGAGGATGGTGATGATCGGACGCTCCGAATTCTCCCGGAGACCCAGTGATGCGGCGACGGTCTGAGGCACGAGCGCCGGATCGGTGAGTGCGGCAAACTCCACCAGCCAGACGCCGTCGGCGAACTCATCGAGGAGATCGGCCGCGACCTGAAGCGCGAGCCGTGTCTTGCCAGCCCCGCCTGCGCCGGTCAGCGTTAGGAGCCGCGTCGTCGCGAGGAGCTTCTTCACTTCCGAAATATCCCGCTCCCGTCCGATGAAGCTCGTGAGCTGAACTGGCAAGTTGTTAGGGAGGGTGTCCAGCGATCTAAGTGACGGAAACTCCGCAAGGAGTCCTGGGGCAATCAACTGATAGATCTGCTCAGACCTGGCGAGATCTTTTAGGCGGTGCTGGCCCAGGTCCCGAAGCGTCACGTCATCAGGCAGAGCATCCTGCACGAGTTCGTAGGTTGTGCGGAACAAGAGAATCTGGCCCCCATGGCCGGCTGCGAGGAGACGGGCGGCACGGTTGAGCGTGGGGCCAAAGTAGTCCCCGTTGCGCTGTTCGGCCGCGCCCGTGTGCAAGACCATCCGCACCCGCAGGCCGCCGGGCACGGTCCAGCGCTCTGCGGCCAGCGTCCGCTGGGCATCCAGCGCGGCAGCCAGCGCGTCGGAAGCGGCCGGAAACGCGGCGTGGAACGCATCCCCGACCGTCTTGAATACATGGCCGCGGTGTCCGGTGATAATCGCGTGCAGGAGATCGTCGTGACGGCCGAGGGCGGCGCGCATCGCCTCGGCGTGCTCTTCCCACAACCTCGTGCTGCCCTCGATGTCCGTGAAAAGGAACGTCACCGTCCCCGTCGGCAGTTCGGCGGCAGGCGGTTTTGCCAGGTGCTCGTGCGGCTCAGACATTGAGGCGACTTTCGATGGAGACGCCCTGTACTCCCTTTGAGATCGCCCAAGAGGCATTCCAGTGGCCGGGGAGGAACGACACATTCATGATCTCCCTTATCATCGCCACGGAAAGCGCACTATTGATCGCCCGTCGCGCCACGCAGTGGGCCGTTGAGGAACATCTACAGGGTAGATCTCCAGAGTGCGTGGCCGTCGATCCCCAGTCCCCTGCGCGCGTCTACTGTGGGACATGGGGCGACGGCTTGTGGCGCAGCGATGACGCGGGCCGAACCTGGGAGCCAGTGGGAAACGGGATTGCTCACGCTGAGATCACGTCCGTCGCTGTCAGTCCTGCGGAGCGTTCTCGGCAGCTCGGTGTCGTGTATGCGGGCACGGAACCCAGTGCGGTCTTCCGATCCGATGACGGCGGAGACACGTGGAACGAGTTGTCAGGGCTGCGGGCGCTTCCATCGGCTCGGACATGGAGTTTCCCGCCGCGTCCTGATACGCACCACGCGCGGTGGATTGAACCCGATCCAACCGTCGCCGGCAGAGTCTTTGTCGCGATCGAGGCCGGCGCGCTCGTCCGCTCGCTCGACGGCGGCCGGACGTGGTTGGACCGCGTACCGGGCGGTCCCTACGACACGCATACTGCGGCGACCCATCGCCTGGCGCCGGGTCGAGTGTACTCAGCGGCGGGAGATGGATATTTCGAGAGCCATGATGCTGGGGGCGCGTGGAAGCGTTACGTTGACGGACTACGGCACGGGTACCTGGTGGGAGTCGCGGTCGATCCGGCAGATCCCGACGCCGTCATCGTGTCGGCGGCGGCCGGTCCGTGGGTCGCGTACAACCCACGGAATGCCGAGGCACATGTCTATCGCAAAGCGGCGGGCCGTTCCTTTGAATTGGCAATGGAGGGACTGCCGGATGCTCAAGGCACGACCGCGAGCCGGTTTGCGACGCATCCCGACGAGCGGGGAGTCATCTACGCCGCCAACAATCAGGGAGCGTTCCTTTCGAGTAATGCGGGACGAACCTGGCAGGCGCTCGAAATCCCCTGGCCGCAGCGCGCCTTCGCACGTGGTGTCGATGCGCTTGCCTGTCTTCCCGGGTCATGAGCATCAATAGGCTCCGGCTTCCAGGGCTGTCCGTTCTCGTTGTGTGCTTCGTGCTTTCGGTGT
>JACPRY010000128.1 GCA_016193565.1 Armatimonadota bacterium | reverse complement strand
CATCGCGCGGCCACGTTTGGGTTCATCGTCATCGTTGTCGTCAGCGGTCTGGCCGTGCTCGCGCCGTGGCTCGTGCCGTACGATCCTGCCGAGCAGTTCCTCGATGGGCTGACGGTCGAAGGCCGGCCGCTCCCGCCGAGTGCGCGCTTTTGGCTGGGCACCGATCTGTTGGGCCGCGACCTGCTGTCCCGGCTCATTCACGGCGCACGCATCTCCCTTTTGATCGGCGTCGCCGCGAACGCCGCGGCGCTCTCGATCGGGATGCTCTTCGGGACGGTGGCCGGCTACTTCCGGGGATGGGTCAGCACCGCATTCATGCGGCTCACAGACATGATGATGGCGTTCCCGGCGCTCATCCTCGCCATCGCGCTCGCCGCGATCCTGCGGCCCAGCCTGTGGATCGTGGCCCTGGTGATCGCGATGGTGAACTGGGTCTGGATCGCTCGGATCATCTACAGCCAGGTGCTGTCGATCTCGCAGCGTGATTTCATCGAGGCGGCGCGGGCGCTGGGGGTGCCGACGGTGCGCATCTTCTGGCGGCATCTGTTCCCGCACCTGCTGCCGACGCTCCTCGTATGGGGCACGCTGGGGATCTCGACCACCGTCATGTTGGAGGCGGCGCTGTCGTTCCTCGGTGTGGGGGTGCGTCCGCCGACGCCGAGCTGGGGCGGGACGATCAACGAAAGCCAGTCGTACTTCCTGCAGGCGCCGTGGCTGGTCGCGTTTCCCGGCGCGGCGATCTTGCTGACCTCGCTGGCTTTCAACCTCGTGGGCGACGCGCTGCGTGACGCGCTCGACCCGCAGCTGCGAGGACGCTGATGGCGACGTACGTGATCCGGCGACTGCTGCAGGCGGTGGTCATCCTGGCCGGCGTGACGATGATCACCTTTGCGTTGCTGTACGTGCTGCCCGCCGATCCCGCCCGGATGATCGCCGGACGAAGCGCGACCACCGAGTCCGTCGCTCGCATCCGCACCGAGCTCGGCCTGGATCAGCCACTGCCGGTGCAGTACGCGCAGTACGTGAGGCGGCTGCTGCACGGGGACCTGGGCCGGTCTTATGCACAGAAGGTACAGACCGCCGACCTGTTGCGCTCACGCATCGCGGCTACGTTTTGGCTGATGGTCGGTGGGATCTGCTTCGAGCTGCTCATCGGGATCCCGGCCGGCCTGTTCGCGGCGGCGCGCCGCCGGACCGGGGTGGACCGCGCGGTGATGGTGGGGGCGTTTCTGGGTGTCTCGGCGCCGCAGTTCGTGGTCGGACTGCTGCTGCTCTATACGCTCGCGTACCGCTGGCCGGTCTTCCCGCTGGGCGGATACGGATCGGTAGCGCATCTCATCCTGCCTGCGTTCACGCTGGGGATCGCGGGAGGCGGGTGGTACGCGCGCGTCATGCGCTCCTCGATGCTGGAGGTGATCCACCAGGACTACGTCCGGACGGCGCGGGCGAAAGGGCTGTCCGAACCGCGCGTGATCTGGAAGCACGCGGTGCGCAACGCGCTGCTGCCGGTGGTGTCGATGGTTGGGCTCGATATCGGCACCTTCATGGGTGGGCTCGTTGTCGTGGAATCGGTGTTCGGCTGGCCGGGGATCGGGCAGCTGGCGTGGCAGGCGATCCAGATCGTGGATATCCCGGTCATCATGGGCGTCGTGTTCATCTCGGCGATTGCGATTATTGGTGGCAACCTGCTGGCCGATCTGCTGTACCCGTGGCTCGATCCGAAGATCCGCTACGGATGAAGGGACTGCATCCTCAGGGAGGTGAGGTATGAGAGGTATTTCGGTAGGCATGCTCATCTTGCTCGTGCTGCTGGTACCCGCGACATGGGGACAGAGCCAGCAAGCCGGGACGATGGTCGTCGCCTTCAAGGACGACATCAGCACCTTAGACCCCGCGATCGGGTACGACTGGCAGAACTGGTCGATCATCAAATCGATCTTCGACGGGCTGATGGATTACGAACCCGGTACGACCACACTGACCCCGCATCTGGCGGAGTCGTTTACCGTCAGCAAAGACGGCAAGACGTACACGTTCAAGCTGAGGCGCGGGGTCAAGTTCCAGAACGGCCGCGAGGTGGTCGCCGCGGACTTCAAATACTCGTTGGAGCGTGTCCTCAACCCTAAGACGCAGAGCCCGGGCGCCGGCTTCTTCAGCAACATCGTGGGCGCAGACGCGTTCAGCAAGGGCAAGGCCAAAGGAGTCGCCGGCATCAAGGTCCGGGACAAATACACCGTGTCGTTCACGCTGGACAAGGCCAATGCGGCCTTCCTGCACACGATGGCCATCAACTTCTCCCACGTCGTTCCGAAGGAAGATGTCGAGCGGCTGGGAGCCCAGTTCGGCCACGAGCCCGTGGGCACCGGCGCGTACAAGGTCAAAGAGTGGGTCCTGGGTCAGCGGCTGGTGCTGGCGCGCAACCCGGACTACTTCCAGAAGGGCCGGCCGTTTGTTAATGAGATCGTCTTCCAGGTCGGTGTGGAGCCCAACGTCGCCTTCCTCAGGTTCCAGCGCGGTGAGGTGGATGTGCTCGGCGACGGCATCCCGCCGGCGGAGTTCACCAAAGTAATGAACGATGCCACCCTGAGCAAACTGGTGGCCGTCGGCAACCAGCTGCACACCGGCTACGTGACGATCAACACGCAGGTGAAGCCGTTCACCGACGCGCGCGTGCGGCGGGCGCTGAACATGGCGATCGACAAAGCGCGCATCATCCGCATCATCAACAACCGAGGCGTGCCGGCCAGCCAGGTCCTTCCCCCGCTGATGCCCGGCTACGACAAGCAATACAAAGGGTACGCGTTTGACCGGCAGCGGGCGAAGCAGCTGCTGGCGGAAGCCGGCTACCGCAACGGCTTCTCCACCGTGCTCTACGCCAACAACACCGATCCCAACCCGCGCATCGCGCAGGCGATCCAGCAAGACCTCGCGGCGGTCGGCATCAAGGTCGAACTGAAGACCCTCGCGCAGAGCACCGTCATCGAAGCCGGCGGCACGAAAGCCCAGGCCCCGCTGATCTGGTCCGGCGGCATGGCGTGGATCGCCGACTACCCGGATCCGAACAACTTCTACTGGCCGATCCTCTCCTGCGCGGCGCTGGCGCCCGGCACCTGGAACTGGGCGTGGTACTGCAACCGCACCGCTGAAAAGATGGCGGAAGAGGCCGATGCGCTGGTGCAGCCCGGCCAGGCGGCGGCACGCGAGGCGAAGTTCCGGCA
Organism: Armatimonadota bacterium; assembly: GCA_016193565.1. Taxonomy (GTDB): domain Bacteria; phylum Sysuimicrobiota; class Sysuimicrobiia; order Sysuimicrobiales; family Kaftiobacteriaceae; genus JACPRY01. The sequence goes on along the minus strand of JACPRY010000128.1, from coordinate 15 downwards.
GATCTACCGGCTCGT
>JACPRY010000127.1 GCA_016193565.1 Armatimonadota bacterium | reverse complement strand
GCGACACGAACAAAGCCAGTGGGCAGGAAGCCCTGTCGGTTCCCGATGGCCAGATCCTGCTCGTCGACGATCCCGTCTTGCACCTGCGGCTGACGGCCGATCAAGTTGACCGTGAGGTCGGTCCCCGGGCCCGTGATCCGCACCTGCTTGCCCCCACGCAGGACATTGGCCAGGCGCTGCCCTGCCGACGCCAGCTCGCTGGGGTCGGCGCTCAGTCCTTCATTGATGAAGTCCTCCCAGGCGCGGTGGTCCACACCGTACCGCCGCCCCCGCTCGGGAGTGGCATGGCCGGTCATCAACCAGGCACTGCGCACTTTCCGTTCTCGCGCCTTGTCCGTAATGGGTCGACTGGCATGGTACATCGCCGCCATCCTCGCCGGTGAGGTACCCTCAAAGATCGCGGGATCCTTTGGCCCGCTGAGCGCAATGTCCGCGGTATAGTGGTCGTACGCCGCCAGCAGCGGGGTCGGGACCTTGCGCAGCACGTCGTCTGGAATCTCGCTCAGCATCGTGCGATACAACCCATCGGTGAACAACCTCACCAGTGGGATTGCCCCGACGCGGTAGCAAGCCGCAGCGAGGGCCTCAGCCAGCGGAATCGTGTGGTCGTGAGTTGCGATCAGCACCTGATCGCCCGCACCGATCCGCAGATTCTTCGTGACTACCTGCTCCGCAATCTCCTGCACATTCATCCGCCCACCCCCCCTGAGAAAACAAATCGCCGTTTGCATCTGCAAACGGCTCAGTCAAAACTCACCTCCTCTGGTCCACAAGCATTGGGAGCGGCGCGAGGTGGTGAGGTGAAATGGACCAGGGAGTCTCTTCGTGATTGGTACTTTGCCATCCTCTAGGCAACTAGGCAACTCAGATTGAACTTGGTAGGACTACCTAAACTGCCTAAACTGCGACTCGTTAACCCATTCCCGCGAGTCGAACAGGTGTTTGCCTTCATTCGATTGCTGTGCTATAATGCGGCCACTGCGCGGCCGGAGGGCGTCGTGGGCAGAGGTCTGACGAAGCGTCAAAAGGAGATCCTTGTCTTTGTACAACGCTATGCCGACGCGCACGGCTATCCGCCATCAGTCCGCGAGATCGGCCAGGCCCTCGGCCTGACGAGCAGTTCGACCGTTCACAGCCATCTGTCCGCATTAGAGAAGAAGGGCTTCCTCCGCCGGGATCCCAGTAAACCCAGGGCGCTGGAGATCCTGCGGGACGAGCGAGAGATTCCCGTCAAGAAGATCGTCCCGATCCCGGTCGTGGGCGGTGTCACGGCGGGGCAGCCGATCCTGGCCCAGCAGAACATCGAGGACTACTTCCCCCTCCCCGCCGATTTCATCCGCGCCGAGGAGTGCTTCATCTTGAAGGTCCGCGGCGACAGCATGATCGATGCCGGCATCTTCGATGGCGATCTGCTGGTCGTCCGCCGGCAGCACTCGGCACGCGACGGTGACATCGTCGTCGCGCGGTTAGAGGATGAAGCCACGGTCAAGCGGTTTTACCGAGAAGGCGACCGCATTCGGTTGCAGCCTGAAAATCCCCGCCTACAGCCCATCTTCGTACGCGAGCTCGCGATCGAAGGCGTCGCGCTCGCCGTGATCAGGAAACTTCACTAGCTTGGCTCGATCTCCGCGACTCTCTGGGGGCCGCGCAGGGTAAGCGTAAACTGATTGAGCAGGTCGCGTCCCACCAGCGCCTCGTCTCCCACCCCGACAACGCGCAGCATCCGGCTGAGACCGGCCACCTCGATTTCGACAGAGTACATCGGGACGCGCGCGGCCATTCCGCCGACTCCACGAATCCGGACGTGGCCCACGGGCAGCACAGCAAGTTGCCGCGCGAGGCTTTCAGGGATGACCGTCAGATCGGCGCCGGTGTCGACGAGCGCCGTGAGGAAGATGGCTGGTGCATCCTCTGTGCGGTGTATTCGCAGAGATAGGATCGGTGCCGGCGGGTCGAGCCGCGCGTCATATGGGATGCGTTCTGTCACCTGACGATCCTCGGTGACCGGAGGTTCACGACTTCCTCACCGGGGACGACGCGAGGCATGCAGATCGGCCTCGTGCCGTATCGCGCGAACACACGACGCGCCAGGGCATCGAACTCCTGGTCGTGGTCAACGACTTTCCTGTTCACGATCGCGATGAATTCATTGCGATACCGTCGCAGTAGTTTTGCCTTGTTGGCCTCATACCAGGCAAGGTCATCGGCAATCGGCTCAAGCACTTCAGGCATCTCCGTCCGTGCGATGCTGAGGAACCTGTCCAGCGCTTCTGCCACAAGCCCCGTGAGGGTTGTGCCACGCTTGGCCGCCGCGGCCTTTGCCTCCCGAACCAGTTCCCGGGGGACGCCACGCAGGTACATCGTTGAGGTATTGGGATTCGCCACGCTACCCACCTCCGTTATCATGATAACATGGATAACACGAGCAGACAACCGACGCGCACGTGAGAGCGCGGTAGCGTCAAAGCGTGAGGGGGGAGGAGCTGGTGCTAACGCCCGGAACGGCCCACCAAGGCCTTCAACTGCCGGGCTTGTACCCTGGGGAGCTCAGCCACGACCGAGATCCCATCAGCGCCGTAGTCCTGGCTCAATACGCGGCCCTGAGAGAAGATCTGAGACAGCGCCCTGGCGTGGGCATAAGGGACGAGGAGGCGGACCTTCACATAGGGCTGGGGAAGCCGCTGGGAGATGCGTCTAAGGAGGTTCAGCAGCCCGACCCGGCGCAGGGCCGAAATCGCCACCCCCTCCCCTACCTGGTGGAGAATCCTCCGGGCCTCTATCTGGGGTAGCAGATCTGTTTTGTTGACCGCGTGAATAACGGGCTTATCCCCAGCATCGAGTTCATCGAGGGCCTCATGCACCGACTCGACCTGCTCTTGCCAGTCAGGATGGCCGGCATCGATGACGTGCACGAGCAGATCGGCTTCGGTGACCTCCTCGAGCGTCGCACGAAACGCCGCCACCAGCTGGGTTGGCAGATTCCTGATGAACCCCACGGTATCCACCAGCAGGACCGGTCGTCCGTTGGGGAGGGTGACCTTCCTGACAGTCGGATCGAGCGTGGCGAACAGTTTGTCTTCGACAAATACGCCCGCACCGGTCAGCGCGTTGAGCAGCGTGGACTTTCCCGCATTCGTGTATCCCACCAGCGCGGCCACCGGCAGCTGAGCTTCCCTTCGCGCCTGCCGTTGCAGAGAACGCGTGCGGCCGATCTCCAACATCTCCCGCCTCAAGTCCGTGATGCGCTTGCGGATCCTCCGCCGGTCGACTTCGAGTTTCGTTTCGCCTGGCCCGCGCGTGCCGATGCCGCCGCCCAGACGGGAGAGCATGACACCGCGGCCGGTCAGTCTCGGCAGCAGGTAGATCATCTGGGCGAGCTCAACCTGCAGCCGGCCTTCGTGCGTGCGGGCACGCCGGGCGAAGATGTCCAGCACGATACCCGGCCGATCGATGACCTTGAGGTCCAGCTCTCGCTCCAGGTTGCGCTGCTGCGCCGGCGTGAGGTCGTGGTCCACGATGACGAGGTCGGCGCTCGTCTCATAGCATAACTGCCGCAGTTCTTCAATCTTGCCTGATCCGAGGAACGTCGCAGGGTGCGGAGCCGCCCGGTGCTGGACGAGCTTGCCCGTCAGGGCGGCGCCGGCGGTTTCGGCGAGCCGCGTCAGTTCTTCGAGGTGCGGGTCGTAACCGTCCTTGCTTCGCTGGACGCCGACAAGGACGGCTCGCTCAGGGTCAGCCATCTAGCCCGAGCGCGATCGCGCCTGTGGCGCCGAGACTCGGCCAAACGTCTCGACCAACCGCGCGAGCGCTTCGTCGAGTCGGGTATCCGCGATGGTCAGCGAGATCCGAACGAATCCTTCGCCGTGCGTGCCGTACCCAGTGCCCGGCGTGACAAGGACCCCAGTCTTCTCGAGCACCGTCGCGGTGAATTGTGCCGAGGTCATGCCGTCCGGGACCGGGAGCCAGACATAGATTGTGGCGTTGACCTCCGGCACCTCCCAGCCGATTGAACGCAGCGCCTTCGTGACCCGATCGCGCCGGCTCTGATAAACCCGCACGCGGTCTCTCACCGCGTCTTGTGGTCCGGTTAGGGCTGCGATGCCGGCGCGCTGCACGGCGCGAAAGACGCCGGAGTCGATATTCGTCTTGATCCTGCCGAGGGCGCCGACCGCGGTCGCATTGCCGACGGCGAAGCCGACACGCCAGCCTGTCATGCAGTACGTCTTGGACAGCGAGTGGAACTCGATCGCGACGTCCTTGGCCCCCTCGACCTCAAGGATGCTCGGCGCGATGTACCCATCGAAAGTGATCTCCGAATAGGCGTTGTCATGCGCGAGGAGCACCCCGGACTTTCGCGCGAATGCCACGGCCTCCTCGAAGAACTCGGACGGCGCAATGGCGGCGGTCGGGTTGTTGGGATAGTTCAGGAAGAGCACTCGGGCCTTGCGTGCGACCTCGTCAGGGATCGCCGAGAGATCCGGAAGGAATTTCCGCTCGCGCCGCAGGGGCACGGGATACGGCACGCCTTCAGCAAGAATGGTCGACGACCGGTAGACCGGATAGCCCGGATCCGGCACGAGCACCACATCGCCCGGATCGACGGTTGCCCAGGGCAGATGCGCGATCCCCTCCTTCGACCCGATTAGGGCCAGGACTTCCGATTCAGGATCGAGCGTGACCCCAAACCGCCGCTTGAACCAGGCGGCGACCGTCGAGCGGAACTCTTTCTCGCCGACATACGAGGGGTAGCGGTGGCTGCGGGGATCGGTCGCCCCTTCCATCAGCGCGTCGATGACATGCGGCGGCGTCGGCAGGTCCGGATCGCCGATGCTGAGGCTGATCACGTCAACCCCCTTGGCTTTCAACTCCTCCTGCTTTCGATCCAGATCAGCAAACAGATACGCGCCGATCTGCTCGAGTCGCCTGGCGACGTGCATCACAACCCCCTAACTACGGGATTAGGGATTAGGTTTTTTGCTCCCTGACGTAGTCACTCTATCATAGCCTGAATCTCTCCAGCCACTTCATCAGGTGTCTTTCTGGTTACATCGAGCCAGCGAATGCGCGTATCGCGACGGAACCAGGTGTACTGGCGCTTGGCAAACCTGCGCGTGTTGCGTTTCAGCACCCGCACCGATTCTTCGAGGGAGACGTCGCCGTCGAGGTAGGCCACGATTTCCTTGTAGCCGAGCCCCTGCATCGCCGGAAGGCGCCGGTCATATCCAGTCTCCAGCAGGCGGCGGACTTCCTCAACCAGGCCGGCGCGCATTTGCCCGTCGATCCGCGCGTCGATCCGGCGATAGAGTTCGTCGCGGTCCATCGTCAGGCCAATCCGCCGGACCGATCCAATCACATTGGTCGTCCGCTGCAGTTCCGAAATTGGCCGGCCGGTGTGCTCGTACACCTCGAGGGCGCGAATGAGACGCCGCACGTTGTTCGGATGAATCCGCGAGGCGGCTACGGGGTCGACCGCCTGCAGCCGCGCGTGGAGACTCCCCGGCCTGTCACGTTCCACCTGCTCCAGGCGTTCCCGGAGCCCCCAGTCCGGGGACACTTCGGGAATCGTCAGGCCGTTTGTAACGGCGCGGATGTACAGCCCCGTCCCGCCGACCAGCAGCGGCACGTTCCCCCGCTCCCGGATCTCCCGGATGACGGCGGCGGCCAGCTTCCGGTAGGTAGCGACGGTGACGACTTCATCAGGCCGTGCGATGTCAATCAGGTGATGGCGGATGCGCGCCTGCTGTGCCGGCGTCGGCTTGGCCGTCCCGATGTCCGTCTCCTGGTAGATGGTTCGGGAGTCAGCGGCGACGATCTCCCCGCCGATGTGCTCGGCCAGCTCGACGGAGGCTCCTGTCTTCCCGGTTGCGGTGGGGCCACAGATCACCACCAGGGGGCGTCCCTCCTGCCTCGCTAACACTTCGGGGGCAGGCTTCGAGACGACCGCTACTTCCTGAGAAACCATCGTTCAACAGAGGGGATGGGGATGGTGACGAGGGTTGGCCGGCCGTGAAAACAGGTAAAGGGATCTTCGCTCTGGGCCAGGTCGCGCAGCAGCGCCGCCATTTGCTCGGGCGCGAGCCTGTCCCCCGCCCTGATCGCGGTGTGGCAGGCCGTGGCAATGGTCAGCCGCTCCAGCATTGCCTGAGCCGCCGCAAGACGAGGACCACCCACAAGCTCGGCGAGCAGGTCGCGCAGCAGCGTTTCCGCAGAACGCCCCCGGATCATCACGGGGACATTGCGGATGAGAACCGTCCGATCCCCGAACGGCTCCAGGCCGAATCCAATCTCCTCGAGGATCTCCATGTGATCGCGCAGCACCGCTGCCTCATCGATCGACAGGGTGACCGGAACAGGCTCGACCAGCAGTTGCCCGTCCGCTGCGGACCGCTCGCGGCTGCGGAGGAGGCGTTCATAGAGAATCCGCTCGTGCGCGGCGTGCTGATCGATGACCACCAGCCCCTCCTCGCTTTGCGCCATCAGGTAGGTTCCATGGAGTTGCCCTAGGAGCCTCATCGCAGGTAGCCGGCCGGTTCGCGCCACGGTGACCGGTTCCGTAGCCGGAGTGAATCCGGTGAAGTCGCCGAGGGTCAACGGTGGTCCTGCGGGCGTCGCCGGCGCTGCCACCGCACCGACGGTGGGCACCATGGGAACCGTCCGTAGCGCGCCGCGCACCGCTGTGGAGACCGCGGCGAACACCTGGTGATCGTCGTCAAACCGTACCTCCAGCTTCCGCGGGTGGACGTTGATGTCGACGCGGTGTCCGGGGAGCTCGGCAAACACGACGTAGACCGGAAACCGTCCCGCCGGGATCAACTGCTGATATCCCTGGTCAATCGCCCCGCCGACCACGCGGCTGTGGACGGCGCGCCGGTTGACGAACAGGTACTGATGGCGGCGCACGGCCCGCGCGAGCTCCGGCTTCCCCAGCCAGCCGGCGATCATGAGATCGCCCATTGCATCCGGGATGCGAGTCATGCGATCAAACAGTGTTCGTCCCAGAACGGCGGCGATGCGATCGTCCTGCCTGCCGGCAGGGTAGCGCAGCACGTCGTCGCCTTCGTGGATCATCCTGAAGGCGACATGCGGGCTCACGAGAGCCAGCCGGTTCACGGCATCGACGATCAGCGCAAACTCGCGCGATGGGGACTTGAGGAACTTCCGGCGTGCGGGCGTATTGAAGAACAGTCGCCGCACGGTCACGGTCGTTCCCGGCGGCGCGGCGACCGGTTCGTCCTTGGCCTGCTCCCCGCCGATCAGTCGCAGCCTGCGGCCTTCGCGAGACCCAAGCGCCGCGGTGACGATCTCGAGATGTGAAACGGCGGCAATGCTGGGGAGGGCTTCTCCCCGGAATCCAAACGCGCCGGCAGACTCCAGGTCGTCCAGCGTCCTGATCTTGCTTGTCGCAAACCGAGCGACGCACAGACGCAGATCCGCGGCCTGCATCCCGCTGCCGTTGTCGCCGACGCGGATCAGCGTCGAGCCGGCGCCTTCAATCGCGATGACGATCTGCGTCGCGCGAGCGTCCAGGCTGTTTTCGACGAGTTCCTTGACGGCGGATGCCGGTCGCTCGACGACTTCACCGGCGGCGATACGTTCCGCGACACTCTTGTCGAGGATTCGAATGTTTCCCACTAAGCCCTAAGCCCCAAGCCCTGAGCCCTTCAGTTCGGGTTCTTCCGATGCCGTTTCATCCGTACAACCTTCCCAGGCTGCGTCGCGCTCCGTGTCTCTTCTACCCGGTGGCGCAGCTGTTCGCGCAGCGTGTGCAGCACGGTGAGCGCGTCAAGTGGGGTCATCGATTCGATGCTCAGCGAGAGGAGCTGTTCCTCAACGGCCGAGAGCGGCGCCAGGGGTAGTGGGAGCTGCAGGGCGCCGGTCGCCCGCGATGGAATCGGCGGCAGGAAGCCCTCTTCCGCTCCTCGGACCGTCGAAGACGTCGCTTCCAGTTGTCGGAGGATGCGTTGTGCGTGCTCGATCACGGCCGGCGGCAACCCGGCCAGGCGGGCGACGTGGATCCCGTAGCTCCGATCCGCGCCGCCGTCTGCGACCTTGCGGAGGAAGACGATGCGGTCCCCTTCTTCTCTCACCAGGACGTTGACATTGCGGACTCTCGGCAGCAGCGCCGCGAGCTCGGTGAGCTCATGGTAGTGCGTCGCGAACAGCGTGCGCGCACTCATGCGATCATGCAGGTAGTCCACGACCGCCCAGGCCAGGCTCATCCCATCGTAGGTGCTGGTCCCCCGCCCTACTTCGTCCAGGATCACCAGGGAGTGCTTCGTGGCGTGATGCAGGATGTTCGCGACCTCCTGCATCTCCACCAGAAACGTGCTGCGCCCGGTGGCAATGTCGTCGGTGGCTCCGACGCGCGTGAAGATGCGGTCCGCGATCCCGACGGTGGCGGAGGTCGCCGGAACGAACGAACCCATCTGCGCCATCAGTGCAATCAGCGCGGCCTGGCGCAGGTATGTCGACTTCCCGGCCATGTTCGGGCCGGTCACGACGAGCACGGCCCGGTCCTCTGCGGACAGGCTGATGTCGTTCGGGACGAACCGTTCGCCCTCGAGCAGCTGCTCGACCACCGGGTGGCGCCCGTCCTTCACCTCCAGGACCAGATCCGTGGTGATGAGCGGACGTACATACAGCCATCGAGCGGCGACAGATGCCAGCGCTCCTAGGACATCGGCCTCGGCCATGGCGGCGGCCGTCAGGAGCAGCGTTTCCGCGGAGGCGGCCACGCGGTCGCGGACGTCGCTGAACAACGCATACTCGAGCTCGCCGATCCGTTCTTCGGCGCCGAGGATCGCGGACTCGCGCTCTTTCATCGCTTCGGTGATGAAGCGCTCGGCGCCGACCAGCGTCTGCTTGCGGATGTAGTCGGCGGGAACGAGATGCAGGTTGGCTTTGCTGACCTCGAGGTAGTAGCCGAAAACCTTGTTGAAGCCGACCTTCAGCGACTTGACGCCGGTCCGTAAGCGCTCCTGCGCTTCGAGCCCGGCGATCCAGGACTTGCCTTCCCCGGCCAGCTGGCGGAGCCGGTCCAGCTCCTCGCTGTATCCGTCACGGATCAGGCCGCCATCATGCACCGACGCGGGCGGCGAGGAGACGATCGCCGTAGCAATGAGTCCGGCTTCATCCTCGTGAGGATTCATCCCCTCGCTCAGGCGTTGGAGTGTTGCTTCGCCTGATGCCTGCAGGACGTTCCGGATCGCCGGGATGCGCTGCAGACCAGTAGCGAGCGCCACCAGATCGCGCGCGTCCGCGGATCCGTGTCCCACGCGTCCGGTCAACCGTTCGAGATCGGGCATCCTGGTCAGCAGCTCATGAAGCGCCTCGCGATCTCTGGGGTGCCGGACGAAATAATCCACACCGTTCTGGCGTGTGACGATCTGGTCTTGATCAATGAGCGGCTGCAGCAGCCACTGGCGGAGCCTGCGGGCGCCCATCCGTGTCTTGGTGTCATTGAGCACGCCGTAAAGCGTGCCCGCGGTACCGCCGTCCCTGAGATTTCGAACCAGTTCCAGGTTCCGGCGGGTCGTGTCATCGAGCATCAGCACCGCGTCCGTTGAGTACGTCACGAGGCGGCGCAAGTGCGACAGCCGGCTGAGCTGCGTCTCTTTGAGGTAGTGCAGCAGCGCGCCGGCTGCGGCCACGGCGAGTGGAAGTTCCTCGCAGCCGAATCCATCGAGGGTTGCGACGCCGAAGTGTTCGAGGAGCAGCGCGCGAGCGATCGCCGGATCGAAGCGCCACGCCTCCACCGGACTGATGCTTGCAGCCCCGACGAGACGGTTGGCGAGATCACGCGCAGCGTTCTCCGGAACCAGCACCTCACGAGGACTCCAGCGGGCGAGCTCTTCCTCGAGCTGCGCATCGCGCCGCTCGCCGCGCAGCTCGGTCACCTGGAACTCACCGGTGGAGAGATCCGCGGCCGCGAGTCCCCAGGCGGCCGGACCCGGCGCGATCGCGACGAGGTAGTTGTTCGCATCGCCCGGGAGCATCGCGCTCTCGACCACCGTCCCAGGGGTGACAACGCGCACTACATCCCGCTTCACCAGTCCCTTCGCGCGACGGGGATCCTCGAGTTGATCGCAGATGGCGATCCGGTACCCCCGTTGCACGAGCCGCGCCAGGTAGTTCTCCACCGCGTGGTACGGAACTCCGCACATCGGGACGCGGCGGCCCGCCCCGATCTCACGGGATGTGAGGGTGATCTCCAGCTCTCGCGACGCAACCTGTGCGTCATCGTAGAACAGCTCGTAGAAATCCCCCAGCCGGAACATCAGCAGCATCCCGGGAAACCGGGTCCTCAACTCGTGATACTGCCGCATCATCGGTGTGAGGTCGCGGTCCATCGAGCCCTCCCGCAGTCAAACGATGTTGTTCGGCGAGCGCGGATGCTCTCCCGCCGAGCGGCCGAGAAGACCGGAAGGAGTACTCACGCGTTCGTAAGAATCCCATCCCGGCTCTGCCAGATACCGGAGGAGGAAATTTGTCTAGTCACATTAAACCTGCGCGGTTCGAAGGCACCTGGAGCGGCTCGGTTCTTGCTATGTAGCCTCTCGGGCAGACGTATGCTGGTGATTGAGAGGACCCGCAGCAAGAAACATGGAGTGTTGTTCGCCACGAGCGGCCTGCTCCTGGCTCTGGTGGTGACTTATGCCCTCAACTACCTCGGTCTCAGCACGCTTTCGGCGCAGCAACTCGCCTATGCAGCCGCCATCACGGTGACGGTTCAGCTGATCTTATGGCTGGTGGTGCACGCCGGCTGGGACCAGAACCTGACGTGGGACCGTCACTTCATCTACGTGCCGATGGCGTCGGCCATCGGGCTGCTGAACCTCTACATCTATCTCGCCCCTCCGGCGCGGACGTTGCTCTTGATGGCCTGGTTCAGCTCGCTGCTCTTCATGGCAGGGCTGATCGGATTCGTCGGGGTCGTCGTGCTCGCGCTCATGATGAGCGTTGGGTATCTTACGGCGGTGGCGTCGCTCATCAACCAGGGCCAGGCGATCTCTCTGCTGCTCGAGGTCCTGGCGGCGATGGTGTTCATGGTCATCAACGTCTACGCCGGTGTGGTCTTTGAGCGCCTGCGCCGCGAGCATGACGAGACCAGGGCCCTGCGGAAGAATCTCGCGGAACTGGCGATCACCGACCCCCTCACCGGACTGTACAACCGCCGTCACTTTGAAGAGATCCTGAAGGACGAAGTCGCGCGCATCAGTCGCTACGGCGGGCGCTGCGCGCTGGCCATGCTCGATCTGGATTTCTTCAAGAACTACAATGATACGCTCGGCCACCTGGCCGGCGACGATCTCCTCCGAGACCTCGCGCAGATGCTCCGCAAGCACATCCGTGTGACCGACGTCCTGGCCCGGTACGGCGGCGAAGAGTTCGGCCTGATCATGGTCAACACTCCGAAGGACGAGGCCATCATGGCCATGGAGCGGCTCCGTGGACTCATCGAAGCCTACCCCTTCCGGGGCGGGAACATCCAGCCGTCTGGGGGCCTCACAGTCAGCGTGGGGATTGCCAGCTGCCCCGAGGACAGCGCTGACTTCGAGGAACTGGTCCGGCGGGCCGATGCAGCTCTCTATACCGCTAAGCGTCGGGGGCGCAACCAGGTCCAGGCCGCGGCAATCCCATAGAAGTTTCCTGGAAGTTCTATCGAACTCCCTGGCACCGTGGTTGCTGAACTGGATTTGGTGAGAGCGCAGCACAGTATCGCTGGATCTTGCGGCCAGAGGGCCGGGAGAATCCGATGAACGGCTACGTCGAGGCATTCGAAGCGCAGACCCTGCTTCAGCGGATCGAGTGGGGCCTGCAGGTCATTCTCACGAAGTGGGCAACCGGGGTTGTCCTGGTTGCGACCACGCTGCAACTGCTCGCAGACTTCGGACTCGTTCCATAACGATTTCAGTCCAAAACATTGCCCTCTCCCCTCTATGGGGAGGGTGCGGGTGAGGGGGAAAGTCTTCTTAGGGACGGCGGGTACGCGAGGGGTTGGGTCAGCCCAGCCCCTCGCTTCCATTTCCGACCCGAAACCCTGCGAGTTTTCGGCCAATTTGGTGCCAGGCACCGCTTTCCCAGGAAATTGGTGCCTGGCACCAAATCCCTGGGAAATTTGAGGATTTCGGGGGGCCCGGCTACCGCCAGTCGAGGCGGTAAACGGTGACCGGCTGTTTGATGCCCTTCAGGGTAACTGTGCGCGGGTCGGTTGTGGGGAACCGCGATGGCAATCCCCCGAGCGTTTCGCTGCTGATGACGATCTCGCCGCCCTCGGCGAGCGCGCCGATGCGTGCGGCTTCGTGCACACCCTTCCCTTTGTACTGGCCGTCTTGCTGAAGAGCATCGCTTGCATGTACTCCGATTCGCACCTGGGGCGCGAACCCGTGGTCGCGGCGGTGCTCGGCCAGCACGCGCTGAATCGCGACCGCGCAGTCGATGGCGGCGGATGCACCGCTGAACGCCACGAAAAACCCATCTCCGGCATGCTCGACTTCTTCTCCGCCATGCGTGGCGAAGAGCGACCGCAGCGCGTGGTCATGCCACCGCACCACATCCGCCCAGGCCTCATCGCCGATGGCTTCCACCAGCGGCGTCGATTTCACGATGTCAGTGAACATGAAGGTGCGGCCAACTCGCTCAAAAGACTGCACCCGCCGACCGGCCGTTCGGGTCGTCCTCAGCATCTCGTCCGCCCGGCGCAGGTCCGGCATCGCGCCCAACCGCTCGAAGGTGGAGCGAGCGGCTTGCAGCTCGAGAGCAGCATCTTCCAGGTCACCCATGGCCTGGTAGACCGCACCGAGGAGCAGGCGAGCACGGGCCATCTCGTACGGCGACTCAATCTCCTGCCATTGACGGATGCTCTGGCGCAAACTGGTGCGGGCCTCTGTGGTTTCGCCTCTGGCATGATGCAGGGCGCCCCGGCAGTAGGCGGCATAGCCTCGAAGTGCGGGTGTGCCGTATCCGGCGGCGATCCCTTCGAGTTCTTCCAATGCATGATGCGCTTGCCCAAGATCCCCGGCCGCAATCGAGATCTCCACCTGGGCAGGCAGCAGCCGCGCCCTCGCCAACCGGTCGCGCGTCTCCACCAGTGCCGTCTGGATGGATCCGTGCGCGGCCGTCACTTTGCCTTCGGCCAACCAGAGCATCGCCAGACCGGGCTGTGGATCCCTACCCATTTCATGCGCCTCTCTGAAGGCGCTTTCGGCGGCCTGGAAGTCGCCCACTCGAAGCCGGATCTCTCCAATCTCGTAGAATGCACCGGCCGCGTAGTCCACGCAGAAGTCCTTCAGTTCCTCGCAGGCGCGTTTAGCCTCCTGCTCTGCGTCGCTCCACGCTCCCCGTAACCGCATGATCTCGGCCCGGTACACGCGGCACATTCCGGGGAACCCCGCAATGTGCTGGCGATCGCACCACCGCTTGGCCGCGTCGGTCCATTGACCGGCCCGCTGATAATCGAGCATGTGCCGACAGGTGCCGATGGTGTTGCAGTAGATCACCGCCGTCGGGAGCGGCTCAAGCTCGCCACTCACGGCGGCGACCGTCGCCTCATCAATCAGCGCTATCCCTTCGTCGACGCGTCCCATCGCAACGAGCACGCTTCCTTGATCATGCAACCCCATCGCCTGCAGACCCCGCTCTCCGAACTTCATCCCGATCTCTACCGTGCGCTTCGCGTGAGCCAGGGCGGACTCCAGGTCACCCTTCCCAAGCGCTGCACTGGTGCGCCGCCGGCTCAAGATGCCATGCTCAGGGGATTCCGGCTCCTGCTCGAGCAGTCGTTCCGCTTTACTCTGCCATGCTGCCGCGATGGGGAGCGCACGTTTGAACTCGTGATCATGGGCAAGCTCCAGGGCGATCGACCCTGCGCCCCGCCGGTTGCCTTGTTCAAGATAGGAGTTGTACGCGTGTTCTCGGGCGGCGATGCAATCATCGAGCCGTCCTATCCACCAGGCAGCCTCTGCCAGATGCTCATCGTCGGATACCGTCAGCGTCGAGGGATCTGCGGCGCGGAGCAATTCGAACGCCTCGTGCCAGGCGTGGCGGCTGATCGCCTCGCGACCGGCCTGTAGCGGGTCACCGATCGTCTGAGCCATTGTGATTTCAGGGTTCAGCGCGCGGCGCGAACAGTCCTACCCTGGCCTGTGCCCGGAAATCTCACGCGGGTTGGTGTCCTACTGGGGGGACGAAGCGTCGAGAGCGGGGTTACTTGTTTTCGCCCTGACCGTCGGCGGGGTTGCCGCCGATCGTTGCCCCGAGGACGATCGTCTGCTCCTTGACCATCGTCAGGACGCCGTCAATCATCCGAAACTCGCGAGTGGTGGTCGTCCGCAGGCCATCTTGGACTGTCACAGTCTCCTCCGCACGCCAGACGACCTGGCCATCGCGGAGGCTTTCTCTGACCGTGGTGGTCGTGACACCCGAGACGGTGACGTGCTGCCGCCTCTCAAATGCCGCCGGCGAGTGCGCCTTCGCTGCGACGGAGGCTTGGCCGACCGCAGTGGACGCCGCCTGACCCTTCGCGGACGCCGCGGTCCCAGGTTTTCGCAGAATTCTCGCGACGTACTTTCTGGACTTCGGCGGAACACCGTTGAAGCGGATCACATTCCTCGGACCGGAATGGTAGGCGGCCAGCGCCAGATCCCAGCGGCGGAACTGATCATACAAGATGCGCAGGTAGCGCATCCCGCCTTCGATGTTCTGCCTGGGGTCGCGATAGTTGACGCGCAGCCCCCGCGCCGTTCTGGGCATCAACTGCATGATGCCGCTGGCGCCCCGGTAGCTTCTGG
>JACPRY010000138.1 GCA_016193565.1 Armatimonadota bacterium | reverse complement strand
GACGAATGGCGCCGGTTGCGCCGGCCGCCTGACTTCGAGGAAGTCAACTACGAAGTTACACCCGAGTGGGCGGTGTTCCATCTTGTCGAACACGAGGCAGGCCATGCGTTTCAGATCAGTTCACTGAAAGCCAGAGGCACCCGGATGCTAGCGGCGCAGGAGGGGCAGGGATGATTCAGCCGGTAGGGCGGCGGCCCGGGTTCCGGCACACTTCTCTCAGCCGCCGCAGTCCCGCGTCGGGTCTTACGGCAGAATCCAAACTCGCGCTGGACCGCACGGCAAAGTTCCGGCAAGCTGCTGCTCTAAGGAACGCCTAGAATGAGAGTTGGCGAGGGAGGGAGCAAGCATGGCTCAACAGATTCTGAGCTGGCCGAGTTGGGTCGGGGTCATTGCAGACGATTTCGAGAGACAACGCCACTTTTACCGCGACGTCCTCCGCTTCAAGGAAATGGAATCGGGAGCCACATGGGTCTGGTTCGATTTGGGAGGCAACCTCTTTGAGGTCATCGCGCGTTCAAAGCGGCCTGAATACAGACAACGAGGGTTCCAAGTCGAATTTGACGTTGAGAACATCCATGCCGCCAGAGAGGAGTTACTCTTGCGGGGGGGTCGAGCCCATCGGGGAGATCCGCGGCGGACCGGAGCATCTCGGGTACTGGTGCCGGTTCCGGGACGCCGAGGGGAACAACTTCGGGATCCATCAGGTTGCCCGGACAGGATGAACAGTTGGGGGAACTCTAATCCGTGAGCGGATGCCGAGTGATCCGCCTCGCCAACCAACTCGACATCCAGCAGTCCTCATAGGCGATAGTGAAATCTGCTACCGGTTTGCTACCGCGCGGCACGGCACGGGGCGACACAGGGCGGCACAGGGCGACAAAGCCCAGGGCTGAAACCCCCACAGGACTGCACTGGATGGCACAGGGCGACACAGGGCAACAAACCGCGCACCAAATTTGCACGCAGGGGGTCGCGGGTTCACATCCCCTCGTCTCCACCAAGCCGAAACGCAGACCCGATAAGGCCTTTCGACGATTTGTCGCTCCGTCGTACTCCAGCCAAGTAAAGCCTTTTGCTAATCCCTGCCAGTCCGTTCGACAAACATTTGGGGGAAGGCCGGAATCGTCCAACCTCGAATTGATTAGAATCTCTCGTCGAGGCAGAGAGGCTCATGACCTTCTTTAACGCGGAGGCCTACGAGCGGCTGATGGGCCGCTGGAGCCGGCGGCTGGCGCCCCTGCTGATTGAGTTCGCGGAAGTTCGAGAAGGCAACCGAGTTCTGGACGTGGGTTCGGGAACCGGTTCTCTTACCCTGGCACTAAATGCTACGCGCAGGTCAGAGGTTGTAGGGATCGACCCCTCACCCGCCTACGTTGAACACGCTCGCACACGCACGGCCGACCCACGCGTGCGCTTTGACGTGGGAGACGCTCAGGCGCTCCCATACCCGGATGCTTCTTTTGACAAGTGCTTGGCTCTACTTGTAATCAACTTTATCCCTGATGCACGGAAGGCTGTAGCAGAGATGCGTAGAGTAACACGGCCAGGTGGGCGGGTGGCTGCCGCTGTATGGGACTATGGCGACGGTATGACGATGCTCAATACCTTTTGGGACGCGGCCGTTGCCATAGACCCGGCTGCAGAACCGCGCCACGAACGTCACATGCCCTACTGCCGGAGGGGCCAGCTCTCCGGCCTCTGGACCGAGATCGGCATTCAGGAGGTCGAGGAAACCGGCCTGGTAATCCCGATGGACTTTGCCTCTTTTGATGACTTCTGGTCACCCTTCCTCGGAGGCCAAGGCCCATCCGGCTCGTATGTGACTAGCCTGCCCCCTGACCGTCAGCGAGCGCTGCGGGAACGATTGCGGAAAGAGCTGTTGGCCGGAAAACCCGATGAACCATTCACCCTAGAGGCTCGGGCTTGGGCAGTCCGCGGTACTACGCCTGACGACGGTGCGTAGCGATGTACCAGTTATTCCCAGCCGGATCTGTAACAGCAGAGGCGCGTTCTCCGTAATCCATTTCCATCGGGTCATGCAGCGATTGCGCGCCGTTTTCGAGTGCCCGTCGGTGGGTTTGATCGACGTCAGGCACGTAAACGTGAATCGCGCCAGGCATAGGACCCCATTGCTCGTTCGCCTCCGCCAACTCGACGTGTGAATCACCGATCCGAACGGAGGCATGTCTAAGCTTTCCGTTCGGCTTTTCGACCCTGTCAACGACTTCCGCGTCAAAGACCGCCACGAGGAAATCCAGGAGTTTCTGTGCGCCGTTGATAGTCAGGTAGGGAGTGACTCGAGTGTATCCATTCGGTGCGTACGGTTCGCTCATAGGTCCACCCCGATCTGCTCATACATGGCCTAACTAACTAGCGCACCCCGAAAACGTTCTTCACTTTCTGTCTCGAGACCGGACCGCTCCAGGAGCATGTCCATGATGCGCTCACGGCCATGTCGCTTTGACCATCACCTCATCGGCTTAAGCCGCGCAATGCGAGCCCTTTCGTGATAAGCGACCTCTGCTCCCTCTCCGGCAGTCTGCATGCTCTCCTCCACTCGGGTGTACAGTTCTGCTTCCCGCGCTGCAACTGCCTCGTCTTTGGGTCTTTGGTCGTATGCGTTCGCCTTCGCCAAAAAGTCGCGTAGCTCGGCAACGGATGAGCCATAGGTCAGGAAGTCAAACTCGCCCTTGCGGTCGATGACAAACAGGCGGCGCTGAACGATCTGCGCGAGCGCGTGTTCCGCCTGTCTATAGTCCTCCCCGGAGTAGTCTGGGCTAGGCTCGGCGAACAAGACATTGGCGCCCTGATAAGCCTCGATGAGCGGTGCCTCGAGAACAGGATGAATGTCGATCAGGCTGCCGTCGGGTCTAAGCAGGCGATGAATTTCCTCAAGGGCATGGACCATGCCCTCATGTTTCATTCATCACAGCGACCAGGATAAGATCGCCATGTCGAATCTTGAAGGCTTGCTGGCAGCGGCAAAGTCTTCGAAGGCGATGTGGTGAAATTCGACGCGGCCCTGTAATTCGTCCGGCAGGTTTTCCCTCGCCCGTGTAATCCCCTCCGCGAAGGGATCAATGGCCGTGACATGCGCCGCCCTGCCGGCGTAGCGCCAGGTCAGGCGGCCATCGCCGCAGCCGATCTCCAACACGTGCTGTCCGCTGAAATCTGCGAGATCGAACAGGGCACGGGTTTCGTTGTTGTCAGGGTCTACTCTGATTGTCATATTGGGGTTTCCCTCCGGCGGCGACCTGAGGCATCATAGCCGCCCGATGGTTTTGACGCTGAGCCGCGCGAAGCGAGCGTCGGGGAAGCCTTTGGCGTCTACTTAGCGGTATCCTTCGCGACGTTGCGGGTGGCGAATCTGCTACTGGATTGCTAGCGAACGGCGCCCCACTCTCGCGGGGTCGCCTACACAGCAAAAACGTTATCCAAATCGTTCCGTGATGGCGCGGGCTATCTCTTGTGGGGCGTCCTCCTGGATGAAGAGCTTTGCCTTCGGCAGCTCCACGACCATGCAGTCGAAGAAGGCTGCCCTGATGCGGGGTACGTACGCGCTCGCCCGGAACCAGGGATCACGCATTCCCCAGACGAGGAGAGCCGACTTAGAACCAAGCTGCCTGGGCACTTCTCGCGCCAATTCAGAGAGCAACGGCTCCGCAGCCAGGATTTCGCGCGGCCACCTCGCGATGCCTACGCGTAGCTCCGGCGTGGGCTGCACGTCGCGATAGTGGTCCATCTCCTCCCATGTGAGTTTCCTCGCGGTGCTGGCAGGGATGACGCGCTCCACGAAGAGGTTGCGGCGCAGGATCGCCCATTGCAGCGGTCTGGTCGCCATGATACGGGCGAACAGGCGCATCGACCGCTGGTGGGGCGGCCAGAACCACGTGTTGCCAAGAACGATCCCCGTGACGCGGTCGGGGGCGGAGAGCGCGACACGAAGCCCGATTGGGCCTCCCCCGTCATGGCCCATTACGATAAGCTCGTCAAGCCCCAGGTGGTCGACGAGCTCGCTGATAACTGCGGCGTGCTCTGACCACGTGTAGGCGTACCCGGCCGGGCGGTCCGAGAGCCCGAAGCCTGGGCAATCGGGCGCAACGCAGCGAAAGCGGTCGCGGAGCCGCGAGATGATCCCGCGGTAGAGGAAGCTCCAGGTGGCGTTCGCGTGCAGAAAGAGGATCGGGCGGCCCTCCCCCTCATCGACGTAGTGGACAAGACCGACCGAGCTCTCGAACCAGCGCGACTCAAACGGGTAGAGCTCAGGCGACGGGCGGAAGTCAGGCCTCATTATCGCGGCGCCCCGCCGGATGGCAAGAGGTCGCCGGTGAGGCGGTGGACCCGTCGCAGCCCCGTCAGACCCTTCAGCTCGTGCTCGCCGGCGTCGGAGAATGACAGACCCGATCCTTCGAGGAGGGGGACGGTCGAGGCCGAGACGAGGACTTCACCGGGCCCTGCGAGTGCCGCGATCCGAGCAGCAGCGTGAACGGCCACGCCTCGAATGTCGTCAGTGTGGCGCTCCACCTCCCCCGAGTGAACCCCGGCCCGCACCTCAATGTCGTCCTCGCGCGCGACCCGGCAGATGCTGGCCGCGCAGCGAACGGCCCGTGCGGCGCCGTCGAAAAGTGCCAGGAATCCATCGCCGGTTGTTTTGACTTCATACCCCCGGAAGCGGTCCAATTCGAGCCGCACGCGGTCGGAGTGCCGTTCAAGCAGCTCCTTCCAGCCAGCATCGCCGAGTCGGGCAGCAACGGCTGTGGAGCCGACAATATCCGTGAACAAGAGCGTCGCCAGAACCCGCTCACCGACCGACGCCGGCCTGCCCCAGCCTCGAACCCCGCGGAAGTCCATCGTGACGCAAGGCTCGTCGCCGACGACCCAACTATCATGGCCGGGCGGGATATCGTATGCTTCTCCTGGTCCTGTTGTCCGGCTAGCGCCGTCTTCCGTCGTCCAATGTATGCGCCCGGACAGTACAACTCCTTGATGATGATATTGACAACTCGTTGTGCCGACGAGAGGCTTGATGTCCTTGGACCAGCGAAAGCCGGGCTGGTGAACAAATCGGCCAATATACACCTCACCGAGCACCACAACCTGCCCAGAGACATTGGGCAGGGAAACGACCTCGTCGGGTTCATCGAAGCGCTTCACTGTAATGTCGCCCATGGGGTTGAGCCCCCGTTTTGCTGCGGTGTGCCTAACGCCTCATGAGATCTCCAGCCTAGCACCCCATCGGTGTCAGCATACAAGAGGGGGCGGGGAATCCCTCCAGCGCAGTGGCCATCACTGGGTCGCTGCAGCCAAGATTCTTCGTCGCGGTTAGCACCGGTTTCTGTCACCGCCTTGGCAAGGACTGGTCACATCAAGCGTCTCTCGCTTCAAGGACCTGCGAGTTCCGGTCGGCAACGGGCGATTGGCACGATCCTTGCCCTGCCTTCCATGAACACGTCACGCCGAACTCAGTCCGATCCACGTTGAAAGTGCAGGAAAGCAACTGGGGCCGGGACCTCCATGAAGGTGCAGAAAAGACAGCACGAAGACGCGGAAATCTTAGCGTGCTTCTTCGTCAGCAGATTTGGCTTGCATTTTCTCAACGACCTGTGTGATAGGTCAGGAAGCGAACCCGAGAACGGTCTCCGTTTCCTCGAACCACTGCTCGCCCATGGGCCTCTGGAGGAGAGGACGAGCATTACAGCCGGCCAGTCGTCACGAAAGCCCGGTCTCGTCGCTCGTCTGATCTTCCTCCAGGAGGCCGGCGCAAACGCCGAGCTCTCGCAGCTCGGCGCAGATCGTTACCTCGCGCGCGAAGGTCGCGACATCTCCCCGTTCTAGCGTGTCCGAGCACACTCGGTTGGTCAGCTCCACCGCACGCTTCATCACATGAGAAAGCGCCGCAGGAGGCGTGGTCTCTGCCTCCTGACGTAGACGGGCGATGTCACGCACGGCCGCTTCGTTCGTGGCGACGGCTTGCAGCTCCCCCAAGATCAGCGATAGCTCGCCGACCAGGTACTGCTGTGTCATCTGCACCCCCGGCTAGCTCACCTGCCGCGCCGAGCCATTAGCAGATATGGGGTGGAGGCGGTCTCCCTCCTGCGCTACTCCGCCCGACCGAACGCCTTGATCTCCGCGAGTTCCTGCGGCGAGAGCTCGCGCGGGACCGCGCCGCGGGCCACCTTCTCCGCCTGGACGTGGCGGCGGATACCGTCGACGACCTCGGGATTTGCCAGGGTGGTTGTGTCTCCCACGTCGGTGAAGTTGGAGATCGCGGCGATGACCCTGCGCATGATCTTGCCGGAGCGCGTCTTCGGCATGTCCGGTACGATCCAGACGTTCTTGGGGCGGGCGATCTTGCCAATCTGGGTCTCGATGGCCCGGGCCACCTTCTCCTCAATATCGGCGCGGGGGGCGAGCCCGGGCTTAAGCGATACGTAGATCTCCACGGCCCGGCCCCGAAGCTCGTCCAGCACCGGGACCGCCGCGGCCTCCGCGACCTCCTCGACGGTGACGCTTGCCGACTCGAGCTCCTTGGTTCCAAGCCGATGCCCGGCCACGTTGATGACGTCGTCGACGCGCCCGAGGATCCGGAAGTAGCCGTCGGTGGCCTTGACCGCGCCATCGCCCGCGAAGTACGGCCAGTCGCGCCAGTCCGTGCTGTTCTTGTCCCGGCAGTACTTCTCGTAGTAGATTTGCACGAACCGCTCCGGCTGGCCCCAGATCGTCTGAAAGATCCCGGGCCACGGGTTGCGGATGCAGATGTTCCCCGCCCGACCGCTGCCGGCCTCGACTACCATGCCGTTCTCGTCGTAGATCACCGGGTAGATCCCAAGGACCCCTGGCCCGCAGCTGCCGGGCTTCATCGGCTGAAGGGCGGGCAGGGTGCTGCACAGAAATCCGCCATTCTCGGTCTGCCACCAGGTGTCGACAATGACAGCCATGCCTTTGCCGACGACGTCGTGGTACCAGCGCCACACGTCCGGTTCGATCGGCTCGCCCACCGTGGTCATGTGCTTGAAGCGGTAGCGGTATTTCTTCGGTTCGTCCGGATCGAGCTTGCGCAGCATGCGGATCGTGGTGGGAGCGGTGTGGAAGATGGTCACCCCGAGCCGCTCGGCGATGCGCCACGGACGGCCGGGATCCGGATAAGTGGGCACGCCCTCGTAGATCACGCTGGTCGTGCCGAGTGCCAGGGGGCCGTAGACGATGTAGGAGTGCCCGGTGATCCAGCCGATATCGGCGAGGCACCAGTAGGTGTCCCCGGGGTGGATGTCCTGGTAGTACTTCGAGGTGCCGGCGACATAGGCGAGGTAGCCGCCGGTGCTGTGTTGGCACCCCTTGGGTCGGGCCGTGGTGCCGCTCGTGTACATGAGGAACAGCGGCGCCTCGGCGGGCATGGAGACCGGCTCCACCACCTGCCCGCGATAGTCCCTCAGCAGCTCGTCCACGAAAAAGTCCCGGCCGGGGACCATGTGGCTCTTGGACGCGTACTGGCCCGGATGGCGTCGCCACACCAGCACCTTGTCGACCTCGACGCCTAGCGCACGGGCCTTCGCCACGGCCTCGTCGGTCTTGGCCTTGTGATCAATGAGCTCGCCGTTGCGGTAGTAGCCGTCCATTGTCACCAGGATATGGCTTTCCGAGTCGGCGATCCGCTCGCCGCACGCGATACCGCTGAAACCACCGAACACCTCGGAGTGGATCACCCCCAGCCGCTCGGCGATGCGCCACGGACGCCCGGGATCCGGATAAGTGGGCACGCCCTCGTAGATCACGCTGGTCGTGCCGAGTGCCAGGGGGCCGTAGACGATGT
>JACPRY010000137.1 GCA_016193565.1 Armatimonadota bacterium | reverse complement strand
TGTCTGGCTCGTCGTGGCCAGCGTGACAATCCTGTTTGCCGCGTTCACCAGCACCTATCTCGCCCGGCGCGCGGAGCCAGACTGGCAGGCCCTGCCGATGCCCGCAGTGCTGTGGCTGAACAC
The DNA here is from genome assembly GCA_016193565.1 of Armatimonadota bacterium. Classification (GTDB taxonomy): domain Bacteria; phylum Sysuimicrobiota; class Sysuimicrobiia; order Sysuimicrobiales; family Kaftiobacteriaceae; genus JACPRY01. The sequence goes on along the minus strand of JACPRY010000137.1, from coordinate 5,154 downwards.
CGGCGTGCTTGCGGTGAGCAGCCTGCTGCTCGAGTGGGCCCGGCGCGCAGGGTTGCGGGGGCAGTTACCGCAGCTCCGCACGGGCCTCATGCTGGCCACAGGACTGGGCCTTGTGTTCCTGGGGGGCCAGGTCGTTGCGTGGCGGCAGCTGGCCGCTGCGGGCGTCTTTCTGGCCACACATCCACGCAGCGCGTTCTTCTATCTGCTCACCGGAGCGCACGGACTGCACCTCGCCGGCGGGCTGCTCGCCCTCTTCTACGCGGTCGGAAAAGCGAAAGATGCGGACTCCGTCGGCGCGATCATCGAACCCGTCGCGACGTACTGGCATTTTCTTGGAGGGCTGTGGCTGTATCTGTTCGTGCTCTTGTTCTGGATATAGGGAAGTGATCGTCGATCCCTTGAATCTATTGGATCTATTGGATCTGTTGAATCAACCGCCGCCGACTACGGATCACGCAGTCATTCAATTAGATTCAACAGATTCAATAGATCCAATAGATTCAATAGATCCAACAGATTCAATAGATCCAACAGATGGGTTTTGACCCAGAGGGTGTAATGGCTCACGAAGCGATAGACCAGGAACGAGTGGTCGCCTCGCCATGGGGCGGCGGGCAGTCGCCGTTTGCGGTCGGCTGGCCCAAACTCATGATGTGGCTGTTCCTGGTCTCCGACACGCTGACGTTCGCGGGGCTGCTCGCAGGCTACGGGGTGATGCGGATTTCGCTGGGGCGCTGGCCCGTACAGTCGGAGATCTTCAACCTGTGGCTGGTCGGGGCGATGACGTTCATTCTGATCTGTTCGAGCGCGACGATGGCCGTCGCGGTCTCGGCCTCCAAGCGTGGGGACCGGCCGCGGGTGATTCCCTTCCTGTTGCTGACGGCCTTCGGGGGGATGCTGTTCCTGGCGGGTCAATACTATGAGTGGTCGCACTTCATCCATGAAGGTGCGCGGCTGTTCGCCAACCCCTGGGGGATCCCACAGTTCAGCGCGACGTTCTTCATCACCACCGGCTTCCACGGCGGACACGTCACCGGCGGAGTTATCTACCTGTTGATCACCGCGCTGCGCTGGACCCGCGGGCGCATCCAACCTGAGAGCATCGAGATTGCAGGATTGTACTGGCACTTCGTCGACCTGGTGTGGGTGTTCATCTTCACGCTGCTGTACCTGATCTAACTAACGGCAACGCGGTAACGTGAAAACGCGGCAACGCGACAAGACATGACGGGGAATCGCAAATGACTGAAGGGACACACGGCGGCGGCTACAAGATCTACTTCACCGTCTGGTTCTGGCTGCTGGTCATCACGCTGCTGGAGATCGGCATGGTCCTGGTCCGCGTGCCCAAGGCCCTGCTGGTTTTCTCGCTGATCACCCTCGCGCTGATGAAGGCGGCCCTCATCATGGCCTACTTCATGCATCTACGCTACGAGCGGCTAAACTTGATCTACGCCGTTGTCACCCCGATGTTCTTTCTGGCCATCGTGTTGTTCGCGATGGTCGGCCCCGACGCACTCCACGTCTTCCGCTCCCGCTAACGCGAAGCGTCATCGTGAGGCGCGAAGCGCCGTGGCGATCTCATCGGAAAAGATGAGATTGCTTCGCTGCGCTCGCAATGACTAGGGGATAGAATCGGCGTGATGGGGACCCTGGAGAAAGGGGACCCGTAACTAAGTCACTCCTTAGCCGATCTCCGGGTCCCCGGTCCAGGGTCCCCGTCGCGCCGTCAAATCCGCCGGGAAACTAGAAGGCCGGGCGCTGTTCGCGCCCGGCCTCTTCCTTGCGCTCTAGGTCACCCGGCCTAGAAGCCGTACCACTTTCTCAGCCAGCCCCGCAGCATACTCGATTCCTGCCTCTCAACCTTCACAATCGCTGCCGCAAACGACCGGTACTCGGCCTTGCTGGCCTTCTTGGCGCCGACCGCCGCGATCGCAGCGCTCTGCTCCAGATGTGAGGCCATCAACGGAATGTATGCCTTTTCCAGCGCGGCGTCCTTGACGGTGCGCATCTTCTTCACCGACGCAGTCTGGACACCCACATTCCGCTTGGTCGGGCGGGAGCCCATCGCTTGAAGCCATTTCACCATCTGGCGGACCTGCGCGTTCTTCCGCTCCACGACCCGCTGGTTCCACTTCAGCAGCTCGGTGTGGTTTGCGGTGAGCGTGGCCGCCATCGCAATCTCCACCGCCTCTTCATGCACGGGAATGAGTGCCTGGAAGAAGACCGCGTCGAATTTCGAGCCGCTGAGGCTGTTCAGCGACTTGATCGTCGCGCTCGTCTGGGACGTAACCGTTGGAGCGGCTCCCAGCGCGGTGGTCGCGGCAAGGACCAGAACAAGTAGGACTAAAGTCATTCGCATTGGGTTCGACACCTCGTCCTTTGTAGACTCGACCGGTTTCGGCCGGTCGGTTAACTGCCACCCCCTCTCTTACCCACGGACCGTCGGCGGAAGACCTGGAATTTGCTGGGTTTTTGGTGCCAGGCACCGGTTTTCGGCCTATCCGGTGCCAGGCACCGGTTTCCTCAGGATTGGGGGTATGATGAATTCCAGCCGAAATCGGTGGCTGGAGGCCCAAGTGATGGACTGGGATCGCGTGTATGTGACGGTGTGGTACGGGCTGATCGGGCTCGTGGTGATTATCGAGCTCTATACGATCTTTGATCGACGGACGACGACCCCACCCCTGACCGAGGTGATCGTGCGCGAAGTGCCATGGTGGGTGACGCTGCCATTTCTGGGCTGGCTATTTCTGCATTTCTTCATCCGCTATGCTGGTTGGGGCGAATGGTTCTGAATGATCCAGGATATCAATAGGATTCGAGAGGTACTACAGCGTAATCGGAACGAACTCCTGGCCAAGGCTAACGTGGTGGCCACGGGGCTCGGCTACAAGATGGTCCAGGGGAAGCGAGATGTGATCCTCTGTATCGTCTGCTCGGTGGAACGGAAGGTGCCTGTGGCGGAGTTGTCGGCACCTGATCTGATTCCGACGTCGCTTTCCGACGTCCCAACCGACGTCGTCGCGACAGGCCCCATCCGCGCACTCCAGGCACGGACTGGGCGCCACCGTCCCGCTCCGGGTGGGGTGAGCATCGGACACCGGGACACTACGGCGGGGACGCTCGGTTGCCTAGTCCGAAAGAACAACCGCACGCATATCCTCTCAAACAACCACGTGCTGGCCAACAGCAATGAAGCCCGGCTGGGGGATCCGATCTTGCAGCCCGGATCCTTTGACGGGGGCAGGCTGCCCGGCGACCACGTGGCGGAGCTGACCGAATTCGTCCCTATCCGCTTTCTGGGCGCGCCGAGCGATTGTTCCATCGCCGGGGCGGTCGTGAGCGTCCTCAATACCATCGCCAAGGCCCTCGGGAGCGATACTCGGCTGCAGGCGGTGACCCGCGAGGTGGGGGAAAATTTGGTTGACGCTGCCATCGCTCGCCCTCTCGACGATCAACTCGTCACGCCCGAAATCCTGGAGATCGGGAGCATCCAGGGACAGGGCCGTGGCGAACTCGGTGCGGCGATCAGGAAGAGCGGACGCACCACCGGACTCACGACAGGCGAGATCCTCCAGGTGGATGTGACGGTAGACGTCCAGTACGGCGTAGGCCGCCTCGCGCGGTTTACGGATCAGCTCCTGGCTGGCCCGATGAGCCAGGGTGGGGACAGCGGCTCGGCCGTGCTCGACGCCAGAAACCTTCTTGTTGGACTGCTGTTCGCGGGGAGCGTGAACACCACGATCATCAACCGCATCGAACACGTCTTCTCGGCGCTCGGGGTCAGCCTGTAGCTGAACCGCAACAGAAGAAGCATGCCGCCAACGATCCAGGAAGTAAAGGCACAGCACGAGGGCCGCCTGCTGGCACTGCCGGGAGTCGTGTCAGTGGGCTTGGGTCAGAATCCGGATGGGAAACCGGTGATTGTCGTCGGCCTGGATCGACCGCGCCCCCGCACGATGGCTCGCCTGCCGCAGACCCTGGACGGGTATTCAATCCGCGTTGAGATCATTGGAGAGATCAAAGCGCAGTAATCGAGCACCTGGAGCCGCCGATCGGATTTGAACCGATGACCCCCGCATTACAAGTGCGCCACCCAGTGAGTCACAAGAGTAGACGCTTCTCGAATCATGCGCAAAAGGCCTGTGTTTTCGCATCTCAGTTGTTGAGCGCATCGATTTCTATCACATAGGTTTATGCCAGTGGTATGCTGTCGTGCTACTAGGGTGCTACTAAACGCGGATGCGCAGGGCGAGACGCTCGTGGCCGTGGTGCGGGAGATCTGGCGGGATCCTGCCGGTCGGTGACGGTAGTGCCGGGGGACCGTCTTTGCGATTGCTGACAGAAGTCCACGAACTGCGGATTGGCGGCTTGCCCTCCCGACGATCTCAGCGGCTAAGGGCGTCGAGATGATAACCGGGTGCACGAAGCCTGTGCAAGGCAGACGGTCGGGTTATGGGTTCGATTGGTGCTCTCTCGTTGTATGTCACGCATTGCCACGGAGGCATGTCCTGTCTGCCTTGAACCCACCTCATCCGCTCTCTGCCTGCCGGTTCGCCTTCGATTCCTGGTTCGCCACTGCTCCGGTCACCGTGGGCTTGCGACGCAACGACCGAGATGTGAGCCTCAGCGCAGGGCCTGTGAGTGCGCGACATCCTACCCCGCGTACTGCTCCATCAGCTCCCTGCAACGTATGGCCAGCTCCTTCAGGTCCCACTCCCAGTGGCGGGGGCTCAGTAGCTCGGCGGACCAGGGGCCGTCGAATCCGGTGGCCTGCACGGCTCAGGACCCACTGGGCAACCGGAACCTCTCCTTCCCCAGGGAGGTAGCCGCGCAGCCCTTCCTCCGTCCAGGGCGAACCCTTGGGAATCCGTCTGCCGTCGCAGAAATGTACGCCGTAGATCCGCGACCGGTCCAGCGCTGCGACTTCCTCGGGGGGTGGTATCTTCGCCCGCCCAGAGGTGCCAGAAGTCGATGACCATTCCGACGTTGTCCTGACCTGCCGTTCGGCGCAGCTCCAACCCCTGCCTGAGGGAATGGATGGGGCACCAAGCGATGGGCTCGAGCTGAAAGCGCAGCCCATAGGACTTACCCCGTCAACTCGGCCTCTACTGGCTGGTGCTCAACGAACCGCCGCCCAGGAGTGGCACC
>JACPRY010000136.1 GCA_016193565.1 Armatimonadota bacterium | reverse complement strand
GCGCACGCGCTCGATCGCTTCGAGGCCGTCCGCGGCCTCGCCCGCCACTTCCAGGTCGGGCTGCAGCCCAAGCAGCCGGCCCATGCGCTGCCGGAAGCTCACGTTGTCATCGACGAGCAGGACGCGAATCTTCGCCACGATAACCCTCGGTACGCTCGAGTGTCAAGAAAAGTCTATGCCTGCTTACCTCAGTGCGTAAATGGGCCGAAGGTACCACCCGGCCATCAGTTCTGGGGCGGTACCAGTCCGCTGCGCAGCGCGTACACCGCGGCCTGTGTCCGGCTGTTCACGTGGAGTTTTTCCATGATGTTGCTGAGGTGGTTCTTGACGGTGCGCTCGCTGATGCGCAGCCGCAGGGCGATCTCTTTGTTGGCCAGTCCCGCCGCGACGTGCTGGAGGACCTCGACTTCGCGCTCCGTCAGTGGGTTCATGACGGCCGCGATGTCCTTCCTTTCGCGGGTCCTCGCAAACTCGTGCATCACCTTGGCCGCCATGGTCGGTGCAAGCAGCCCCTCGCCGTCGTACACCACGCGGATCGCCCGCAGCAGTTCCTCGGCGGTACAATCCTTGAGCAGGTAGCCCATGGCGCCCGCCTTGATCGCCTCGAAGAGAAACTCTTCCTCACTGTGCACGGTGAGCATGATCAAGCCCGTGCGGGGGCTCGTGGCCTTGATGATCCGCGCGGCGTCGATCCCTGAAAGGTTTGGCATCGCGATGTCGAGGAGGACGACGTCCGGCGCCAGCTCCTCGACCATGCGGACCGTCTGCTCGCCGGTGTTCGCCTCGCCCACGACCTCGATCTCGCGGGCCGCCTCCAGCAATCTGCGCACGCCCTGACGGAAGAGATCATGATCGTCCGCCAGCAGGATGCGGATCGGGCCGGTCCTCGTATCATCCGCCGGCGCGCTGGGGTTCATGAGGTCCCCAACGGCACTCGTACACTCACCGTCGTACCCCGACCGGAGGCGGTGTCGATCTGCAGGCGGCCCCCGACCAGCGCGGCGCGTTCTTCCATCGACGTCAGGCCGAGGTGGTGCGCGGCGGGCGGGCGGCTCCGGTAGGCGGCCAGGTCGAATCCCACGCCGTCGTCGGTGAACGAAGCCACGCATTCCTGATCGGTCATCCCCCCGCGAATGGTCACCGCAGTGGCGTGCGCGTGCGCGCGCACGTTGGTCAACGCCTGGCGGGCGATCGCCAGGACGGCGTGTCGCACGGCCGACGGCAGCTGCGCATCGTCGCCGGTGAACACCACCTGCACCGGGATTGCATTCCGGCGCTCAAACTCCTTGCCCATGCTCTCAAGCGAGGCGCGCAGCCCGCTGTCCGCTTCTTGCTCGCGGCGCATCTCCATCATGAACTCGCGCAGCTCCCGCATCGCCCGCTCGAGGACCGTGCGGAGTTCCTTGAGATCCCCACCGGTCTGCGCAGGATTGGACTGGGACGCCATCGCGGTGAGATCCGTCTGCAGGAGCGCGTCGGCCAGCGTCTGCGCCAGTCCGTCGTGCATCTCGCGCGCGATGCGCCGCCGCTCCTCAATCACACCGATGTCGGCGATTCGGTAGGCCGTCCGGGCCGTGTGCACCGTGGCGGCTACGTGGGCGGCCACGGCGGACAGCAGGGACCTCGGCACGCTGCCATTTGCGGGCAGCCCGCCAACGGCGATCGCGCCGATCGTCCGATCCTGCACGCGCAGCGGAACGCACACGGTGGCGGTCGGGCCGTCCACCGCGTGCAGCTTGCCTTGCGTGCTGGCGGTAAGCAGATCCGGCAGCAGCCGTTTGGCGCCCGGCGCGTCGATCCCGCGGGCGGAGACGATATCGATCGTTCCGGTATCGTCACGCTCCAGCGCGAGGACGGCAAACCGGGCCGCGGTGAGCGTGCGCGCGACGTCCAGCAGGACCGGCCACAGCACCGCCGGGTCGCGCGACAGCGCGCGGCCCACCTCATGCTGCCCGGCCGCGAGATGCGACAGCGCCGCGGAAAAGACGCGCTCGTGCTGCGCCTCGACCAGGCTCGCGCGCAGATGCCGCGCCATGGCCCCCGCGCGATCCAGGTCCGCGGGCGTGAACAACGGCTTCCCGGCCGCGCGGTTGAGGTTCAGCACGCCCAGCGGCCGGGCGCCGATGACGAGCGGCAGGCACAGCGATGAGCCGATCTCCTGCCTGGAGAGTGAGAACGGAATGGACGCATCCGGCGTGAGGAGCAGGGGGCGCGTCTCCTGCAGCACCCAGCCGGCGATCCCTTCACCGAGACGGGGTCGCTCGTGCCGGTGCGCGTCGGACAACCCGCGCGCGGCCACGATCTCAAGCCGCGAGGCCTCGGGGTCAAACACCATGATCGAGCCGCTGTCGGCCCGCAGATCGCCCAGCAAAGACTCCAGCGCCACATCGAGGGCGTCCGGCCGTCCCGCGGCCACCGCCGCATCGAAGGTGGTGAGCGCGCTGTCAGTTCGGATCTCTCGTGTGGCCCAGATCACCGCGGCGGCCGACGAGGTGAACAACAGTCCGAGTGCGGCGATCCCCCATGAGAGGTAGCGGTCCGGAGCGAACAGCGACCCCGGCAAACCCGGAACCTGCCCCAGGGTGACGGCCGCGGCGACCACTGCCGCACCGAGGCGTCCCAATACGAGGCCCGCCATGGCGCACACGGCGAATCCCAGGACGAAGAACTCGCGCGAATGGCTGGTGAACTGCATGCCGATCAGGACGGCGGCGAGATCGAACGGCACGGCCACCCTGGCCGCGGCTTCGGCTCGTGTGGGGAATCTCCACGCGTAGAGCGTGAGAGCCAGCGAGTAGACGAGGATCCCGACATAGAACGGCAGGGCGATGTCGATCGAGGTCCGCGGCGGCTCGACCGCTTCGAGCGCGATCATCGCGGCGAGCACGAGCCAGCGGAGCGACAGGACGGACTGCGCGAACCCGGCCAGCGACCGCCGTGCAGCGGGGATTTCGGTCACTCAGTACCTCCTACGGTTCACCCGTAACCGCTCCAAGCAGTTCGTGGGCATCTCGCGTTTCCCCCTCCACGCAAGGCATTAGGAGGAAAGGACCATTCCGGCGGCCCCGGCCTCCGGGTACACTTTCGATGCCAGATATCTGCGCCACCCGGCATCTGGCCACACTCTCTCTGGGATGTGCCACGATGGGAAGGTTTGCATACCGGGCCTACGACCAGGTCGGCCGTCTTGAGGTCGGCGTGGTAGACGCGGACAGCCCGCGCGTGGCCGCGGCGACGCTGCAATCGCGCGGGTTCCTGGTCAGCGCGCTCAGCGAGCAGGGCCAGCAGCCGGAGAGCGCCCTGCGCCAGCTGCAGCGGTTCGCCGGCATCAACCGGCGTGACCTCGTCATCTTCACGCGCCAGCTGGCGACGATGATCTCTGCCGGCCTGCCGATCGTGTCCGCGTTGCGCGTGCTGGAAGAGCAGGCCACGCACCGCCGGCTGCGCGAGATCATCGGCAGCGTGCGCGCCGGCATCGAGCGCGGCGGCAGCCTGAGTTCCGAGATCGCGAAACACCCGCAGGCCTTCTTCGAATTCTACGTGAACACCGTGCGGGCCGGTGAGGTCTCCGGCGTGCTCGATGTCTCGCTCGACTACCTTGCCGACTATCTCGAACGGGAACTCGACCTGGTGCAGCGGGTGCGCACGGCGGCGACCTATCCGCTGGTCGTGCTGGTCTTCACGATGATGGTGGCCGCCGCCGCGATCGTCTTCATCGTGCCGATGTTCGTGCAGATCTTCCGGTCGTTCAAGGTCGCCCTGCCGCTCATCACTATCATCATGGTGAGGGTCAGCGGGGCCGTGCGGTCGCTGTGGTGGCTCGGCGGGCTCATGCTGATTGCGCTCGCCGCCGGGGTGGTCGCGATGCGCCGGTCGAAAGCCGGCCGGCGGACGATCGACGTCCTGATCCTCCGGACGCCCATTCTGGGGGGGATCGTCCAAAAGCTCGCCTTCGCCCGCTTCGGACGCTCCATGGCGGTCGTCATCCGCAGCGGCGTGCCGATGCTGGAGGGCCTGGCCGCGGTCGCGGACGCGATGGGGAACCGGATCATCGGCGACGCGGTCGCCGCCACGCGGGAACGGATGCGTCAGGGCAAATCGATGGCCGAGTCCTTGAGCCGCAGCCCGCTCATTCCCCCAATGGTCGTGCAGATGATCCGGGTCGGCGAGGAGACGGGGGCGATGGAAGAGGTGCTGAGCAAGATCGCCCAGTTCTACGAGCGCGAGGTCGACAATACGGTCAAGCGATTTGCCTCGATCGTGGAGCCCGTCCTGATCATCGGGGTGGGCGGGGTCGTGGCCATGGTCGCGCTGGCCGTCCTGCTGCCCATCTGGACTCTCATCGCTCGACTGCCCCGGTAGCACCACGATCAGATAGGACCTTTGGCCTATGTTCCGTCTGAACTTCCCATTGTTCGTGGCATACCCATTGCTGAAGATATAGGCAGCAACAGGCCCTCGAGTTTCGTGGGCGAGGGCGGGGGCAATCAGAAAACGGGAGGCAATGCAATGAATGTCATCCGGAAGACCATGAAGGGATCCAGGGGCTTCACCCTGGTCGAGATCGCCATCGTCGTGGCGATCATCGGATTGCTCCTGCTCATCGCGCTCCCGCTCTTCAGCGGCGCGCGGGTGCGGGCATACATCGCGGAGGCCCGCTCACTGAGCTCTGAGTGGAAGGCGCTAGCCTGGTCGTGCATGGTCGAGAGGAACTTCCGCGAATCCCGATGTGACACGCTCATCGAACACGGCTATAGCCAGCCGCTCGATAGCGACGTCTGGGACTGGAACCCGCTGGCCCCGGGTACGGGTGCGTTCCTGGCATGCGGCACGGCCGGTCCGATTGATGCGTCCGCCCTGGCCCCCTGCGCGGGACTCGTCGACAGCACATCGTCGACGGTGTGGGTTGCCCTGGTGGTGCCGCCGAACCCCGGGTTCATCCCCGCTGATGAACGCTACGCGCTTGTGATCGCGACGAACACCGGGAGAGTGTACGAGATTCCGGCGGCCGGGCCGATTGTGACGACGCCCTGATCACCATAATGACAGTTACGCACGTGAGGGGCGGCGCCTGCGCCGCCTCTCGTGTTCGTCGGGAGAGATCGATGCGAGAAGGAACGATCACCGCGACCGACACAAGTCGCGCGCCTTCGCTCGCACTGTCCCTGTGTCTGCTGATCGCCGTCGGTGTCGTCCCGCTCCTGCTTGACCCATCCAACCTGGGGAACACGTACTACGCCGCCAAAGCCCGCGCCCTGTACCTGCTGACCCCGGTCATCCTGCTCGCCTTTGGCGCACACGCGCGGACCAACCGCAACGCGGATCCACTTCCCCTGGTCGCTGTCGGTGCGTTCATTCTCACGTCGGCAGCCGCAACTGTGCTGTCTGTCGATTCATCGTGGAGCCTGAGAGGGTCCCCGTGGAGAAGCGAGGGGTTTGGCGCCTATCTCGGGTACGCCGCCGTGTTTCTCTCGGCGCTCGCCGTCGGGCGGTCAGGATACGCGGCCAGATGGCAAGTGGCCGTGATCGCCTGCGGGGCAGTCGTTGCACTCTACGGGATCGCTCAGTACCTCGGGTATGAGTGGCTCGTGCGCGACAGCCAGCGTCTGGACTGGTTCCAGGCGTTTTCGACGTCTGGGAACGCGAACTTCCTGGGAGCGTACATGGTGCTGATCTTCCCGCTGGCCGTCGCCGCGGCCCTGATGGCGCGTCAGTCGACCGCCGCGGGTCTGTGGATCTGCGCGGCGGGCACGCTCTTTCTTGCTGCCCTGTGCACCTACAGCCGCGCGGCCTGGGCGGCGCTGGCCGCGGAGATCCTGCTCCTTGGCCTGTGGCTCCCGCGTCTGAGACCCGGGGTGCCCAGGCGCCGGATCATTGCGCTCACCCTGGCGCTTGCCTTCGTGACGATTGTGTTTGTCGTTCCGGGCGGCCCTCTGGCGCCTCGCGCCAAAGACGTCACGCTCACCTCACGGATCCGTTCCGGCATGGAGTACCAGGGTCCGGCCGTTCAGTCCCGGCTGTATCTGTGGAAGGAAACGGCCTCGCTCATCATCAGGCGGCCTCTGCTCGGGTATGGTCCTGAAGCGTTTCCCCTGATCTTCCCTCAGGAATGGGACCAGGAGAGGCAGCGGCTGTTTGGCGACTTCCCGATGACGATCGACAAGGCTCACAACGATACGCTGGACCTCGCCATGTCCATTGGTCTCCTTGGCGTGCTCGCCTTCTGG
>JACPRY010000121.1 GCA_016193565.1 Armatimonadota bacterium | reverse complement strand
GCGTCACAGCGTAATCCTCGCCCTCGGGATGCCGGAGACGCCGCCACTCCTCCGCCGGTATCTCCCTGAATGTCTCCAGGAACACCTCCCGGCTGCGGGTGAGACGGCCGAGATGTGACTCCAACGACTCTCCGAGCACAGGGGTCAGTCGCTTATCAGGACCGCGCGAGGGATAGGGAAAGTCTGGCTTCACGCGCTCTGGGAAGTCGGGCTGCAGCAGAAGGTCCCCAAAGAGCCACCCCATCTCGACGTGCGCAATGTGATAGAGGAGAGACCCGATTGCGTTTTCCTGCCCGTCCGGTCCCTCCCAATCCACCAGGCGCTCATCGAGGTCCTTGACGAGGCGCAGCGTGTATCGACGCCGCACATCCTGCAGCGACCACATCCAGCGACCGATCTCGGGATCATAGCCATCAAGCGGAGTTATCTGGAGCTGTCTCATCCGATGTCTCCTTTAATCGGTCATGGACATACTCTATGCTTTGTTAGGCAGCAGCACATTGGTTGGGCTCACAAGGTGGAGGAACGCCTCAGGAAGGCTAGGGTTCGATCCCACGCCAGGCTCGCTGCCGCCTGGTTGTATGCCTGCGAGCGGTCAGGTTCAAAGAACCAGTGTCCAGTGCCACTGTAACGATAGAAAGTCACCGGGCGGCCAGCACGCCTTAGGGATTCCTCCAAGTTGTCGATGTTGGATTGCGGCTCAAACTCATCTTTCTCGGCAAAGTGACCGAGGTAGGCTGCTCTTGAGTTGCTGTAGTCGCCGCCCCCGGTCCCGTAAAAGATGACGACGGAACGGATGTGTTCGGGATCGGCGGCGGCGAGGTCCAGCGCATAATAGGCACCCAGAGAGAAGCCAATCACTGCAAGGCCGCGGTCGGCTTGTCCAACACGTTCGTTGAGAAACACTGTTGCATCCGCGATGTCGGCCTTGGCTTGGAGGTGGTTGGTGTCGAGAGCTTTGCCAAGGGTTTCCGCATCGGCAATGTTGTCTGCGACCTTGCCATGATAGAGGTCTGGAGCGAAGGCGACGAAACCGGATTGGGCCAGTCGCGTGCAGAAAGCCTTCATTGTGTCGTTCAGCCCCCACCAGGCGTGGAGGACCAACACAGCGTTGCCTTTGCCAATGGGGGGAATGGCGAGGTAGCCGTCGGGTTGGGCATACGGCATTCGCATCTCCTCGAATTGCTCTAGCACTCGTGCTGTTGCCGAACGGCCTCGAGACCGCTCATCGACTCACAAACCCCTGCGTCGTTTTCGACGTGAGACATTTCCCCCTGTCCGGGCGTCCACTCCTCTAGACTTCGCTCAAACGGTGACCCACGTGGACCCAGTTCACACGGAGGGCATCCATTCGCGGAACAGGAAGTAGCCAGGGAGTGAGGATAGGAACGGAGCCTCGAATTCGGCCCGCGCGGCCAGCCGCTGAAGATCCAGGAAAACCACAAACGCTACGTGAACCAGGGTAGTGTCCTAATTGATGGGTTTTCAGAAGTATCGAACGACCGCAAAGCTTTTGCCTGCGTACGTATACCTTGTCACCACCGTAGCCTTGAAGGCGCGGCCCTTTGAGTCTACAAGAAATCGCCCAAACGTCGCGCCGGTAAGGGCTTCCGCTAGATTGGGGTTATGGGGAGTGGGGCTAGTTGGTGGAGACGGCGGGATTTGAACCCGCGACCCCCTGCGTGCAAATTTTGGTGCACCGTTTGTCGCCCTGTGCCGTCCTGTGCCGTGGAGTGCCGTCCTGTGCGGGTTTCCGCCCTGGGCTTTGTCGTCCTGTACCGTCCTGTGCCGCCCCGTTCCGTGCCGTCCGGTAGCAATCCGGTAACAGACGCACCGACGGCCCCTCAGCTTCTTGGTGTGCTCAGACGGATCGGCGTAGAGGACTGACAGGACCGAGTGCTTCCGATTGTGGAAGATCATCAGGGAGCGAGCAGTCTCTGACGTATTTTTTCATCGAAGGCGGTGGCGGGCACCGTCTCAGGCCCCGCCACCATCGCCTGGCCGTAGAGTCCGAGCTGCGGATCTTCGGTCCTGCGTTGTCGGGCACGTCTTCGGACCTCATTCCCGTCCGGCCCGAAGGCGCAATTCAGCACAGCAGACATAGTTGCGGCGAAACGAACGCGACGCATCCGATCCAGACGTTCTTCTGCGTATGGCGTGAACAGGTCAGTGGACCACTGACGCTCGCCCAGCATCAGGTCACTCACAATCCGCACATCTCGCATCGCGAGTGAAAGGCCCTGCCCGATTATAGGATCGTTATGGCCTCCTGCGTCTCCAATCAGGACCACACCATCCGTGAACGGCCTGTCGGTCCAGGTGTCGTCGCCGGGGTACGATGCGCACGGCCCGGCGATCCTGGCATCGGCGAAGCGCTCCCCGGGCAGGCTCCGCAACCTTCGCACGGCGTCCAGGAACTTCCTTGGACCTCCAGAACCGGCAAAGCGGCGCGCGGTAGCATTCGAGTGACACACGTACAGACGATGCCGCCCCTTGCCTTGGGGAAAGACGAGACAGTAGATTTCGCCTTCTGTGCCCGATCCGTTGATCTGGTCAGGCCATTCGTAGGCGTCTTCCAGTAGTAGCCCTGCGATGAAATGCAGCGGCTTCGCCTTGTGCAAGGGGATGCCCGCCTGCCTACGCACGGTCGATGCTCGACCATCAGCGCCGATAATCATGCGGCACCGAACGCGCTGTGCGTCTCCATCCGCGAAATACGCAACTTCGGGGGTGCTGCCAACACTGATCTGGACACCGCCCACTCCTCGTCTAACTGACGCACCGGCAGCGGACGCGGCAGTAAGTAGCGCCTCCGTCGCGGCAGGGTGTCCAAAATTTAGGAAACCCGGCACATCCGGCAAAACCTTACCGAGATCAAACGGATCGGCTTCGGCCTCATCCTTTCCCGATTCGCCGCTGTAATACGCAAACTTGGTCGCAAAATGGGCGCCGGCATCGAGCAGAACATGCTCCAACCCGAGACGTCTTAACTCCACAACTCCCCACGGCATCATGTTCTCGCCGCGGACACGGTCCCGATAAGCGCTTTGCTGCTCCAGAACGAACACAGACACGCCATGGCGTGCCAACACGGTCGCGATGGACCCTCCGGCGATGCCCGCGCCTACAACGACCACATCTTTATGCTGAAGATGCTCCCCACACATGACGGTTTGGCGAGTTGGCCCCGGCACGCTTGATCTGTGTTGCTTTGGTTTATCGACGACGTGAGCCCATTCCCTGCGAGGAAAAGTACGCCCTTTGGGCTCTCAGATCAGCGACTCTTGGTGGAGACGGCGGGATTTGAACCCCTGACCCCCTGCGTACAAATTTGGTGCGCAGTTTCCAGTCCTGTGTTGTCCTGTGCCGTACAGTACCGTCCTGTGCAGGTTTCAGCCCTGGGCTTTGTCGTCGTGTGCCGCCCTGTGCCGCCCCGTGCCGTGCCGCGCGGTAGCAAACCGGTAGCAGATTCCTTTCGCTTGCGGCCGCTCCGCGATCGCAGTGGAGGATAATAAGAAGCCGGAAGGAGAACAACAGAACGCTCTCGGACTTGCTCCTGACCAAAAATTAGGCAGATGGCAGCGGGAATGCGTATGCGAGTTCTACTCCTCGGAGGAACCGGTCGGTTTGGCTCGATCACGGCACGCCGCCTGGTGGCCGCCGACGTCGTTTCGGAGGTTGCTATCGCCGGGCGAAGCCCAGATCGCCTCACGCGTGCGGTTTCGGAGCTTGGGGAAAAGGCACGGACGGTGCAAGTCGACCTTCGCGACGAGGAGCGCCTGGCCTTTATAGCGGCGGACTACGACATCGTCGTCAACACGGCAGGTCCGGAGTGGGAGGTCCTGCTGGCCGGCCTTCGGGGAGCGATCGCCGCGGGCAGGCACTACTGCGACATCGGGGCGGATGGGGCGACGGCGGAGACGCAGCTCCAGCTGGACTCGATCGCAAAGGAACGGGACGTCGTGGCGGTCGTGGGCATGGGTCTAGATCCTGGCCTCTCGAACCTCCTCGCTGTGCGCGCGAGCCGGCAGTTCGACCGCGTCGAAGAAGTCCAGCTCTGCTATCGAATGGCGCCATCTGAATTGCTCTCGGAGGCCCTCGATCAGCTGCGCACGGCCAACCGCATCGACCCATCATGGCAGCTCGCACTCAACGTCGCGAAAGGACCAGTCCGAGTCTACCGCACGGGTCGATGGATCGACGTAGTACCGCAGGAGCACGGCGTCGAGATCACCCCACCCGAAGGAGGCAGCGTGTGGGCTTATCCTGTAGCAACGCCGGAACCGATCACGCTGCCACGCCACCTACCCCCGCTGGTTGAAGATGCCAGAGGATATCTCAGCCGGTTCGGGCTGGAGGATGTGGGTGGTCGCAATCGGGCAGAAAGACAAGCGGCGGGCGCGCTACACGTGCTGGCCCATGCGCGTGCCACACGCCACGACAATTCCTCTGACCGTTGCCACCCTCCGGATCATACGGGGCGAGGTTTCTGCGCGCGGCGTCCTCCCGCCCGAGGCGTGCTTCGAGCCGATGCCCTTCTTCGAGGAAATGGCTCAGTACGCGAAGGAGGAAGATCGAGACAAGCCTTTGTTAGGCGAATCGCTGGAGTGGCTCTCCTGATTCAAGAGGGGGGGTTGAGGCGGAAACTCGTATCCGAATCAGGTTTTGCTGGTGGAGACGAGGGGATTTGAACCCCTGACCCCCTGCGTGCAAATTCGGTACACCGTTTGTCACCCTGGGCCGTTCCTGTGCCGTGGAGTGCCGTCCCGTGCGGGTT
>JACPRY010000038.1 GCA_016193565.1 Armatimonadota bacterium | reverse complement strand
CGGCTGCCGACCCAGCAGATCCGCGGTGCCCTCTCGGATCACCCGGCTGGCATGGACAACGGCGACAGCGGTCGGTTCAGCCACAGGCAGTCCCTCCTCGACTTCCATTCTAGAACGAAATCCGGTTGTCAGATATGCCTGCCCATTTGCGCTGCATCGTTGCCTGGCGGCGCCGGTACCGGTGGCAGGTGACGGTGACCGGGAAGTAGGGAGGATGTGGGCTGCGCTACATCAGGCGCGGGACGGCTCCTCATACGATAGAATCAATAACGAGCGACAGGGAGCGATCTTGTGGGAGACTTCAGGCGTCTGGCCGCTATCATGTCTGCGGTGGTGCTGGCCGGTGTGCTGAGCGTCGGCTTAGCGCTGGTTGGGAGGAATGTCGTGCGGGCCGCGCACCAGGGCGAGCGAATTCCCTTCGATACCTCTGAGTGGAAGACCGACTTCAAAAAGCACAGCGTCTCGTTTTCAGAGATCATGTCCGGCGGCCCGCCCAAAGACGGCATCCCGGCGATCGACAAGCCGAGCTTCGACACGGTCGAAGGCGCGAGCAAATGGCTCAAACCCAAGGAGCCCGTGGTCCTTTTTGTCGGCAATGGGGACGCCCGCGCCTATCCGCTGCAGATCCTCATCTGGCATGAGATTGTGAACGATACGGTGGGCGGGGTGCCGGCCACCATAACCTTCTGCCCGCTGTGCAACACGGCGATCGTCTTCGACCGGCGCCTGGAGGGCCGCGTTCTGGACTTCGGCACCACCGGCAAACTCCGGTTCTCCGATCTTGTGATGTATGATCGCCAGACCGAGTCATGGTGGCAGCAGGTCACCGGAGAGGCAATCGTCGGTGAGCAGACCGGGAAGCGCCTGACGTTTCTGCCGGCGCAGATCATCTCCTGGGAGACCTTCAAGAGCACCTTCTCCGGCGGCAAGGTCCTGAACCGCAACACCGGGCACTTCCGCTCCTACGGCCAGAACCCGTACGTCGGTTACGACGACATCCGGTCGTCGCCATTTCTGTATCAGGGGCCGAAAGATGGCCGGCTCCCGCCGATGACGCGCGTCGTGACCGTATCCATTGGGAATGAGGATGTCGCCTATCCGTTCAGCGTGCTGGAGAAAGTCCGTGTCGTCAACGACACCGTCGGCGGACGGCCGATCGTGGTGATCTACGAAAAGGGCGTTGCCTCAGCCCTGGACGGCAGCAGCATTCCAGACTCTCGCGATGTTGGGACGGGCGCCGTGTTCGAGCGGCGCCTGGAGGGGAAGGTCCTGACCTTCAAGGCCGCGCAGGACCGCGTCGTCGATACCCAGACCGGGAGCACGTGGACGATCCTGGGGACGGCGACGGCCGGGTCGTTGAAGGGGAAGCGCCTGACGCCTGTGATCAACGCCCAGCACTTCTGGTTTTCGTGGGCGGTGTTCAAGCCGAAGACGAGAGTGTATACGCCGTAGCTGGCGCTTTTCCCGCGGTTGTAAGCCAGATTACATACAATCACTTGCCCCCTGGGAAAAAAGACACAAGAGCGTCTTTGCCAATCCACCTTACACCTGCCGGGAATTTCGATCGTCGCTCGTTCGGTCACCGAAGCGGAGCCTGACCCCCGAGTGCAGGCTAGGGTTTGTAGAACTCCGAATTGGGATAGAAATCGAGCCAGGCCCAATCAAACGAAGAATTGTGGGGAATGATCCGGAGGGCTTCCCCGCGCAGCGGTCCGGCAGTCGCGAGCCCGCGCACCGGATCCCACGTCGACCCCGTTTGCTCATCCATGAGTGATCCGTCGCGCAGGACAAAGGTGAGTTCTTGATTCCGGACGGTGCGCGAGAAAGTCTGGACGCGCCGGGTGGAGGGATCCGCGTACACGACGATCGGATGCGGCCCGATCCGATCGTTGATCACCCGCGCCTTGACCGCATCCCGGTACCGGTAGGCTTTCGCGTGCTCGCCGAGGGCGACGCCGACCACGAAGTTGTCATGCGGGCGCTCTTTGAAAAACGTGAACCCGTCGACCGCCAGGACCGTCGTGTCCGGGTGCTCCTGCTGCCAGCTTTTCCAGGGGACGAGCGCTGACGGCAAAAGCCGCAGCTGCGTCCCCCGCAGCGGCCCCACGAGGGCGGTTCCGATCGGCTGGGACCAGATCGAGTCCGTCTCCCAGTCCCACCACGTCATCGCCCGCATGTAGAGCCAGCCCTGGTTGCCGAACTTCAGCGTCCTGCCGTCTGCGATCCGCCGGTCATGCACGAGACCGGTGTAGCACAGTGGTCACCACGTGACCAGAACGGGCACCCCGCCGACCACGTCGTTGACCATCTCCCGGCCGTTGAGGACCGTGATCGAGTAGGCGCGGGCGTCGCCGTTGAGCTTCAGGCCCAACACCAGCTCGTCCGGCTGGATGCGGGCCTCGGAGGCCGGGACGAACTTCGGATCGTACACAGGGAGGATGTCGTCCTTGGTCAGCACGCGGTTCATTTTCAGGAGCGCCGCTTTCTCGTCGGGGGTGTACTCAGACGATCTCGGGACGGTGAACCGGGGCAGCAGCCGGGGCAGAAACCACAGGACGCCGACGGAGATCGCCAGCACCAAGAACCAGACATCGAACCGTCGCATCACACCCCACCCTACCAGACGCCACTTTCCGCGAACTGTGGCCTGCGCTACAAACGCACCGATGCCGGCCTCGACAGGCCCGCTGCGTTCAGCGTCCAGTCATAAGGCAGATAGCGTACGTTGACACGAGGATCCAGCAGCAGCGCCCGGGTCTGCTCATCCGCGTAGCGGGCGATGAACGCGCGCACGCCGGCGCGGCCGCCGAAGTCGGCCTGGTACCACTGGAAGATCTTGGAGAGAAAGACGGTCCGCGTCCGCGGATCCGTGCGCACGCCTCCGCCGGTGATGAACGCCAAGACGGCGAGGTCGAGCTGGGCCTCGAGGGCAGAGGTCGTATAGAGACCAACCGGCGGACAGGACCGCGACGCGCACACGAGCGCGAAGTGCACGCGGGAGTCCAGGGGCAGCGACCAGCGGAGGCGGAGATCACCGGGGGCAAACTGGCGAAGCCGCAGCAGGGGGTGGGGCCGGTTCCCGCGCAAGACGCCGTGCTCGATGTCGTCGGCGCTCATCCGGTGTCCCGCGACGATATAGGCGGCGCGGCGGAAGAACCCGCGGTCTTCCCACACGGACCGCCGGATGTCGAAGGCGATCACCGCGTGGATGATCAGCCCGTTGTACAGGTTGATCCACCACGCCCGGGCCGCCGGTTCCGCCGGCGAAGGCTCCACCCGATGCAGCGCGTCGGCGGCGGCGCAGAACTGCGCGTATTCGGGCGCATGCCGGAGCGACGCATAATCGACCTCTCCGCTGTGGAGAAATGCGCGCAGCGCCGGGAGCACCATGTCCAGCGGTGGACCATGCTGCGGTCGTGGATTCAAGACCTCGCCCGGATGGATTCCGAGCCCCAGATCCACAATCCGGTGCGATGCGCGATGGACCCAGGCAGGCAACCTCATATGGATGTGCACCCTCGCATCTACTCCGCCGCGCCGGCGATCCGGTTGGAGCGTGTGTGGGCCGCGCTACAGTACCCGTCCTCCGCGCGCGGTTCAATTGAAAGAACGCAATGCTAGAGGAAGGTGATTCCCGTGCCGGAGAAAACGCTCGCGCCGCATCTGTTCATGGATCTCACCCGCAGCCTCTGCCCGGTCTGCCGCCGGGTTGTAGATGCGCAGGTGCAGGCACGGGACAGCAAGGTGATCCTGCGGAAGCGCTGCCCGGAGCACGGACCGAGCGAAGCCCTGCTCTCCTCCGATCTCTCCTGGTACCTGCACGCCATGCGCTACAACCGGCCGGGTCTGCTGCCCGGAGCGCGCGGGACTGAGGCTCGGGACGGATGTCCGTACGACTGCGGGCTGTGCCCCGAGCATCAGCAGCACACGTGCCTGGCGATTATCGAGGTCAATCACCCGCAGATCTCGGAGATCCTCGCGGCGGTGCGCCGCCGGCCGGTCCGCTATGTGATGCTCAACACTAATGGGCTGCGCCTGGCCCGGGACGATGAGTTCGTGCGGCGCCTGGCGGACCTCGGCGTCTACATCTACCTGCAGTTTGACGGGCTCGAGTCCCGCACTCATCTGGCGCTCCGCGGCGTGGACCTGCGCAGGGAGAAGCAGGAGGCGCTGGACCGGCTGGCGCGTCACGGCGTGCAGGCGGTGCTGGCGGCCACCGTGGTCAAGGGCATCAACGATCACGAGATCGGGGCGATCGTGCGGTTCGGCCTGGAGCATCCCGCCGTGCGCGGGGTTGCGTTCCAGCCGGTCTTCCTGGAGGGGCGCCACGTCCCCTCCGATCCGCTCGATCGGATGACCGTGCCGGACGTGCTGTGCGCGATCGAGGCGCAGAGCGGCGGGCTCTTCACACGGCAGGATTTCACCCCGGTGCCGTGCTGCCATCCCACCTGCATGGCGATGTGCTACGCGTATGTCGAGAACGGCACAGTGACGCCGCTGGCGCGGATCGTGGACGTGGATGCTTACTTGGACTACTTTGTGAACCGCGCGCTGCCGGATGTCGATCTTGGCGTGCGCAAGGCATTGGAGGGGCTGCTCTCGGCAGGCAGTGTCGGCGGCTCAGAGAAGCAAATCCTCAACTTCTGCGCGGCCTGCGGGCTGCAGCTGCCCGGCGACCTCAGGAACCTGGTAGACCGCATCTTCATGATCAACGTCACCGGCTTCATGGACGTGCACACGTTCGAGGTAAGGCGGGTGATGAAGTGCTGCATCCACGAGCTGCTGCCCGACGGTCGGCTGGTGCCGTTCTGCGCCTACAACACGATTGGGTATCGCGAGCAGGTGCTCCATGACCTTACTGCACACCGCTGATACGCTGAAATCCTGCTGCGCCGCGCTGTATGAGGAACCGGTCGTACGGGCGCTGCTGGGTGACGTCTTCCATCCGGGCGGGCTCCGCACGACCGACCAACTGGGCCGCATGCTCGGGTTAAGCGATGATGATCGCGTACTGGACGTTGCGTGTGGCCCCGCACGGTCGGCCGCCCATCTCGCCGAGCAGTTCGGCTGCCGCGTGGCCGGCATTGATTACAGCCTCAGGCTGCTTGCGGAGGCTCGCGCACGCCGTGAGGACCTGTGGTACGTCGGTGGGGATGCGGAGGGTCTTCCGTTCGCCGGGGCCTCGTTCGATGCGGTGGTGATCGAGTGCTTGCTGTGCCTGTGTCCCGACAAGTCTGCTGCCGTGCGTGAAATGGCGCGCGTGCTCCGGCCGGGAGGCCGGCTGGGTGTTGCGGATCTCGCCCTAGAGCGTCCGCTTCCCTCCGGCATGTCCGAGGTTGTGGCCTGGGCCGGCTGTCTCGCCGGCGCCTGCGCGACCGATGGATACCGCGATCTGATTCGCGCCGCGGAGTTTGTCGACGTGACCGTGGAAGATGCGAGCTGGGCGCTGGCCGAGCTGGTGGAAGACCTCGGGCGCAAACTCTTCCTGCTTAATGTCGCTGAGCATCTCGGAAAGATCTCAAGCCTTCCGATGTCTATCGACATGGTGAACGCCTACCTGCAGGCAGCGAGACAATGGATCGCCAATGGCCAGGCCCGATATCTGCTGCTGACGGCGCGGCGCTCCGCAGGCCATATCAGAGCAATCGCCTGAGTACAGGTTCAGCTATTTCGACCCTTCGGCGGGCACTAGGAAGCGAAACTGCAGGTGCCCTCGGTACGGAGGGATGCTGAGCCGGGCCGTCTTGGTAACGCGCACGGGAAACGTATAGGCCCTGAGCAGCCCGACGAAGCCGCCCGGGCGCTCGAGATACGCGGCGAGCGCATCGGGCTCGCCGATCGCCTCGATGCGCAGCGGCGGGTTGATGCGCCTGACGTTGACCATCATCGTGGTGGCGACGCTCTTGATCGGAGTGATGGCGATCATGCGCTCGCCATTGATC
>JACPRY010000160.1 GCA_016193565.1 Armatimonadota bacterium | reverse complement strand
GCCGGAGTATGTCCTCTCAGCCGATGAACTGGAGATCAAGATGGCGCAGGGCAGCAAACCCGGCGAGGGAGGCCAGCTGCCGGGGCACAAGGTTTCCATGGAGATCGCGCAGATCCGCCGCGCGCAGCCCGGATCCACGCTGATCTCACCGCCCCCGCACCACGACATCTACAGCATCGAAGATCTCGCGCAGCTCATCTATGATCTCAAACGCATCAATCCTCGCGCGCGCATCGCGGTGAAGCTGGTGGCGGAATCCGGCGTCGGTACGATCGCCGCCGGCGTGGCCAAGGCCTTTGCGGATACGATCCAGATCAGTGGGCATGACGGCGGGACCGGCGCGTCGCCGCTCGACTCGATCAAGAATGCCGGCGTGCCCTGGGAACTGGGGCTGGCGGAAACTCAGCAGGTGCTGGTGGAGAACCAGCTGCGGGACCGCGTCCGGCTGCGGGTGGACGGGGGCTTCAAGACAGGCCGTGACGTCGTCATCGCCGCGTGTCTCGGCGCGGATGAGTTTGGGTTTGGATCGGCGGCCGTCGTGGCCCTGGGCTGCGTGATGGCCCGGCAGTGTCACCTGAACACCTGCCCGGTGGGCGTCGCCACGCAGCGGGAGGATCTCCGCCTCAAGTTTTCCGGGACGCCGGAGATGGTCATCGCGTATTTGGAGTCGGTCGCCCAGCAGGTGCGGGAGATCCTCGCGTCTCTGGGCGCGCGGAGGCTCGAGGAGCTGATCGGCTGCGTCGACCTGCTGCGGGTGAAGCCCCTCCTGCAGCCGAAGGCCCGCACCCTCGATCTTGCGTTCATCCTGCGCGCGCCTGCCGCCGGAGCCGATGCGCCCCGGCGCAATGTGCTGGCGCGCAACGACCGGCCAGAGGACGAGAATCTCGACCGGCAGATCATCGCCGATATCAGCACGGCGCTGGAGCAGGGAGGGCCGGCGCAGTTCCACTATGCGATTGCTAACTCTCATCGCACCGTCGGCGCAGGGGTGGCGGGAGCGATCGCGCAGCGGTACGGCGATCGCGGTCTAAGCGCGGATACTATCCACCTCGCGTTCACCGGCTCCGCAGGACAGAGCTTCGGCGCGTTCTCCGTCCCCGGCCTCACGTTCGTGCTGGAGGGCGAGGCGAACGACTACGTTGGAAAGAGCATGGCCGGCGGCGAGATCATCATCAAACCGCCCCAGGCGCTGGCGGCCGATGCGGGCCGCCACGTGATCATGGGCAACACCGTCCTCTACGGCGCCACCGGCGGACGGCTCTTCGCGGCCGGGCGGGCCGGCGAGCGCTTCGCGGTCCGCAACAGCGGCGCCGTCGCGGTCGTTGAGGGCGTGGGAGATCACGCATGTGAATACGTGACCGGCGGAGTGGTCGTGGTGCTCGGCGCCACGGGGCGGAACTTCGCCGCAGGCATGACCGGAGGTGTCGCGTACGTGCTCGACGAGCAGCAGGTCCTGCGTGCGCGCTGCAATCCGGAGCACGTCCACCTTGAGCGCGTGGCTGAGCCAGACGACGAGGCAGGTCTGCTGGGTCTGATTGCCGAGCACGCGCGCCTGACAGGAAGCCATCGGGCAGTCGAGATCCTCAACCGTTGGGATGCCTTCGGCCCGCAGTTCTGGAAGGTTGCCCCGAAGCCCATCCAGACGGCGGATGCGCAAGACGTCCGCCCCCGACCCCTCGACGTGCAGGCGAAGAACTGACCCCGCGGAATCCCCTGTCACGATAGCGTTCACAGAGCCGGGATTGGAGGAGCCGCTGTGTTTTCCGATACGCGACTGGCCTTTATCGGCGCGGGAGTGATGGGCGAAGCCATGATCCGGGGTCTGCTGGCCAAGGGGTTGGTGCGCGCTGACGCGATCTCCGCGAGTCACCCGCGGCAATCCCGTCTCGATGAGCTGACATCTCGCTTTGGGATCCGCACCACGTCATCGAACCGGAAGGCCGCAGAAGCCGATATCGTCGTCCTGACGGTCAAGCCACAGGTTCTCCCCGTCGTCTTGACGGAGATCCGGCAGGCGATTCCCCCGCGGGCATTCGTGCTGTCGATCGTGGCCGGTGCGAGAATCCAGACGATCGTCGAGGGGCTCGAGCACCGATCGGTCGTCCGTTGCATGCCCAACACGCCGGCGCAGATCGGCGAAGGGATCACGGTATGGACGGCGACGCCGGAGGTGCAACCCCGCCAGCGGGAGCAGGCGCAGGCCATCCTGCGGGCGCTCGGTAAGGAGCTGTATGTGGGGGAGGAAGGTTTCTTGGATATGGCGACCGCGGTCAGCGGGACCGGGCCGACCTACGTGTTCATGCTCATGGAGGCGCTCATCGATGCCGCCGTCCACCTGGGATTCTCCCGCGCCGATGCCCGCGAACTGGTGGTGCAGACCATCCGCGGGTCCGCCAGTTTCGCGGAACAGTCCGACCTCCATCCTGCTGAGCTCCGGAACATGGTGACCTCGCCCGGAGGCACGAGCGCCGCAGCGCTCTATCAGTTGGAGAAGGGCGCGTTGAGGACCGTGCTGTCCAAGGCGGTCTGGGCCGCCTACCAGCGATCCGTGGCGCTGGGGCAGATCGCCCGGGCCGCCGCCTCCCCTGTTGAGCCGTCCTTACCGGATGACGAGGATGCCCCGCGCTGATGCGGCGAGAGCACTGGCGAGGCATCATCGAGGCCTACCGCCACCTGCTTCCGATCGATCCGCAGACGCCGGTCATTACCCTCTTTGAGGGCAACACTCCGTTGGTGGCTTCACGGACCGTGGGGAGTCGCATCAAGCGGGACGTGTGGTTCAAGGTCGAGGGAGCTAACCCCACGGGCTCGTTCAAAGACCGTGGGATGACGGTCGCGGTTTCACGGGCGATGCAGGCCTCTAGCCGGGGAGTCATTTGCGCCTCCACGGGAAACACCGCGGCCTCAGCATCGGCCTATGCCGCACGGGCCGGCCTTCCGTGCGTGGTGATCGTACCGGCCGGCGGCGTGGCTGCGGGGAAACTTGTCCAGACACTGGCGCACGGCGCTACGGTCGTGGCTGTGGACGGGACGTTCGACCAGGCAGGTGCACTCACCCGGAAGGCGGCCGTTCAGTTCGACCTCACGTCGGTAAACTCCATCAACCCCGATCGCATCCACGGACAGCAGACGGTGGCCTGGGAGATCTGCGATACGATGGGGGAGGCACCCGATCTCGTCGCGCTGCCGGTCGGCAACGCCGGCAATATCACTGCGCTGTGGCAGGGGTTCCAGGCGTATCACGGGCGCGATGTGATTCACCGCCTGCCCCGTTTGATCGGGATGCAGGCCGCGGGGGCGGCCCCGCTCGTTGAAGGTCGGGTGATCCCCGAGCCCCGCACGCTTGCCTCGGCGATCCGGATCGGCAACCCCGCGTCCTGGCAGAAGGCCGTCGATGCCGCGAAGGCCAGCGGAGGAGTGTTCCACGCCGTCGACGACAGCGAGATCCTCGAAGCGCAGCGCCTGCTGGCCGAGGAGGAGGGCGTGTTCGCCGAGCCGGCATCCGCAGCGGGTCTGGCCGGTGTGATGCGCCTGTGGGCGATGAACCGACTCCCTCCGGGCGAGACCGTGGTCGTCGTGCTGACAGGGCACGGCTTAAAGGATGCCGACGCGTGGTCGGCGCGATTGCCGCTGCCCGCCCGCGTCCCTCCCACATCGGAAGCAGTCGCGGCCGCGATCGAGCAGGCGGGCCACTCTGAACGGGGGCGGTGAGGGTTGTCACGGATGGACGACACAGAGAACTCGGCGGCAAGTGCAGCGCAGCGTTCGTTTCTGTCCATCGGGCTGCTCGGATTCGGCACGGTGGGGGCGCACGTGTACAGGCTATTGCAGGATGAGACACTTGTGGCCGCTCGCGCCGGCGTGAGCCTGCGCGTGAAGAAGATCGCGGTGCTGCATCCCGCCAAGGCGAGACCCGTGGAGGTCCCGCCGGCGATCTTCACCACGGATCCCAGCGAGATCGTCGCCTCTCCGGATGTGGACATTGTCGTGGAGCTCATCGGCGGTCTCGAGCCGGCTCACCGCCTCGTCCTCGAAGCCATCGAGCGCGGGAAGGCGGTCGTCACCGCCAACAAGCAGCTCATGGCCACCCACGGCCCAGAACTGCTAGGGAAGGCAGAGACGGTTGGGGTGGAACTCGGTTTTGAAGGCAGCGTGGGCGGAGGGATTCCGCTGATCAAGCCGATCAGGGAGTCACTGGCTGCCGCGCGCATTCGCGCCGTGACGGCCATTTTGAACGGGACGACCAACTACATCCTCACCCGCATGGCGGCTGAGGGCTGGACGTTTGAAGCGGCTCTGACGGCGGCGCAGCGGCAGGGGTTCGCTGAGGCGGATCCCCGCGAAGACATCGAAGGGCACGACGCGGCGGCGAAGCTGGCGATTCTCGCCTCGGCGGCATTCGGCTGCCAGGTCACGAACGACGACGTGTACCGTGAGGGCATTGCGAGCATCACGCCGAAGGACATTGCCTTTGCGAAGGAACTCGGGTTCGCGATCAAACTCCTGGCCATCGCGCGCAGCCAGGATGGCGAGATCGAGGCTCGTGTGCATCCCGCCCTCGTCCCGTTGAACCATCCGCTGGCGACGGTTGCCGATGAGTTCAACGCGGTCCTCGTGGACGGGCCGGGCCTGGGGCCGGTCATCTTCAGCGGCCGGGGAGCAGGCGGCGCACCGACCGCAGTGGCAGTGGTGGGAGATCTTGTCGCCATCGGCACCCGTTTGCGTCTGGGCTTCCGCGGGCGGCCCGGAGGGGTTCACCTTGTGCCCATGCGCGTGCGGCCGATTGAGGAGGTCGTGCTGCCGTGCTACCTGAGCCTGCAGGTGATCGACCGGCCCGGGGTGTTTGCCAGGGTCGCATCCGTTTTCGGCGACGAGCAGGTCAGCATCGCGTCCATCGTGCAAAAAAGCCGGGGCGCAGTGGCCGATGTCGTGCTGGTCACGCACGATGCGCCGGAGCGGGCCGTGCGCCGGGTGCTGGCCCGGTTGCGTGAGATGGACGTTGTGAAGGCCATTCCGACCGTGATTCGCGTGGAGGCAACGATCTAGCAGATCGATACTTAAGCGACCGTAGATCTGGGCCGCCGTCCCCTGGGTAAACAAGCTTGGTAGGAGGTCATCTTAAGGGAAGGAGGACACTACAGTGAAGGCAACGCTGATTCTGGGAATTATCCTGATCGTCATCGGCATCGTTTCTCTGGCCTTCGGCGGATTCACGTATACGGAGAAGGAAAGCGTCGTCCAGGTCGGCCCGGTCGAGGTCACCGCGCAGGAGAGAAAGAAGTTTCCGATCTCACCCGCTGCAGCGGGAGTGATGGTCGCGGCGGGCCTCGTCCTGATCATCGCCGGCAGCAGTCGACGGTAACGATCAGCTCGCCTTTGCGGCGGGTGCGGGCTGTCGCCCCATGAGGGCGGCGAAATCTTTGGCGCTGCTGGCTTTTGCGGCTGCCTCTTCGTACGTGACCTTCTTCTGCTCGACCAGCGTGCGCAACGCCTGATCGAGCGTCTGCATCCCCTCTTTGCCACCAGACATGATGGCCGAGGGAAGCTGATGGGTCTTCCCCTCGCGGATCAGGTTGCGGATGGCGCCACTCGCGAGCATGACCTCGATCGCTGCGACCCGTCCCGCGCCGTCAGCCCTGGGCAGGAGCGTCTGCGACAGCACCCCCTCGAGGGCCACGGACAGCTGCATGCGGATCTGCGACTGCTGATGTGCTGGAAAGACGTCGATGATGCGGTCGATGGTCTGGGCAGCGCTCTGGGTGTGCAGCGTGGCGAACACGAGGTGCCCAGTTTCTGCGGCGGTGACCGCGGTGGAGATCGTCTCCAGGTCTCGCATCTCGCCGATCAGGATGACATCCGGATCCTGCCGCAGCACGTGCCGCAGCGCGTTGGCGAAGGACAGCGTGTCCATGCCGATCTCACGCTGGTTGATGGCGCTCTTAGCATCCCTGTGCAGGTACTCGATTGGGTCCTCGATCGTCATGATGTGCACGGCGCGCGTCTGGTTGACGTGGTTGATGATGGCCGCCAGCGTGGTCGACTTGCCACTGCCGGTCGGGCCCGTGACCAACACCAGGCCCCGCGGCAGGTCGGCCAGTTGCTTCACCACGGGAGGGAGCCCGAGGTGATCGATCGTGGGGACGCCCATCGGAACGGCGCGGATCGCGGCCCCCATCGAGCCGCGCTGCTGGTAGACGTTGACCCGAAAGCGTGAGACCCCGGGGAGGCTATAGGCGAAGTCGAGCTCCAGCATGGTCTGGAACTTCTCGAGCTGCGCTTCCGTCATCATGCTTTCGATCAGCGCCCGGGCCGTCGCCGAATCTAATCGAGGCAGGTCGGTTTGGGGTTCGAGCCGGCCGTGCACCCGAAGCAGCGGGTGATTTCCGACCTTGAGATGCAGATCGGAAGCGCTTCGCTGGTGCATCAAGTTCAAGAGAGTTTGTATCTCCACCTGACCTCACCCCGAGTTCACGACATCAACTTGTACTGATATCTCACGACTCTACGTAGACGACACGCAACAGCTCATCAACCGTGGTCTGGCCTTCGAGAACTTTGAGCAGACCATCGTCGCGCAGCGTGCGCATCCCGTCGGCGATGGCCTTCGCGCGGATCTCGGCGGTCGAGACGCTTTTGAGGACCAGTTCCCTGATGGCGTCGCTCATCACCATGAGCTCGTAGAACCCGGTGCGTCCCCGGTAGCCCGTTCCCTTGCACCGGTTGCAGCCCCGGCCGCGGAAAAACAGGATTTCTTCGCCGTCCTGCGGCTGCAGGCCGAGCCGGTGCAGCGCCTCGACCGGCGGCGCATAGGACTCTTTGCAGTGGGTGCAGATGGTGCGCGCAAGCCGCTGGGCCAGCACGCCGATCAGCGAGCTGCTGATCAGAAACGGCTCGATGCCCATGTCGATGAGCCGGTTGGTGGCGCTCGGCGCATCGTTGGTGTGGATCGTGGACAGCACCAGGTGGCCGGTGAGCGACGCCTGGATCGCGATCTCCGCCGTCTCCCGGTCCCGAATCTCGCCGACCATGATGATGTTGGGATCCTGCCGCAGGAACGACCGCAGTCCCGTCGCGAATGTCAG
>JACPRY010000132.1 GCA_016193565.1 Armatimonadota bacterium | reverse complement strand
GACCTGGCAGCCGGCCGAGATCAAGAGTCCGCTGGGGAAGTACACGTGGGTGTTATGGGCGTCGGTCTGGAAGCCGCCCGCCGCTGGCACGTATCCATTGCGCATCCGAGCGACAGACGGGTTGGGCAGGCGGCAGACGGATGAGGACACCCCGACGCTCCCTCACGGCGCCACGGGCCATCACCGGATCGTGCTCAGAGTGCGCGCGTAGGCAGATTCCTAATCGCCACAAACAAGACCCACCGGCCTCACCGCCTGCCCACAAGAAGCACCTGCTGCGTGTCCTCCACGCGTCCGCGGTGGGTTCGGCCGCCGCGACGAATGTGTTCGGCCGCCGCGAGGAACCCGACCCCCCAGGCAATGGCCGCAAGACCCCAAGCCAGGCCGAGACTCGAGTCGACGTCCGGGAACACCAGCGAGGCAAGCCCGAGGAGGGCTGGGAGGAAGCCAGCGACCCACGCCGGGAGCCACCAGCCGTCGGGCCGCAGGCTTGCCAAGAGGCCCACCCCGATGACGGTGAAGCTGAAGGCGGCCATGAATCCATAGTGGCCGAGGGCGGCATGGTCGTTGGTGACGGTCCTCTGCAGCCCGATGTTGGTGGACGCGAATGCGAGCAGCGGCACGGCCGCGATGATGACCAGTGCGAGCATCACCCGATTCACTCGCGAGACGCTGAAGGAACTAAAGAGATCGCGCCCAGTTGGGTGAAGAATTGTCGCAAGGAGCGTTAACGCGGCGAGAACCGGAAAGGGAGCGAACCGGACCGGGGTATTTGTGAGGGCAGAGGTCAGCACCAGCGCGACCCAGGGAATCAGTGCCATCAACTGACCGGCGACGTTCTCCGAGGGCTTCCGGAGCTGGCCGAGCATCCCTACTACGGCCGTCCCGACGAGGAACGAGAACGTGAGGTCGTGGATGCGGTGGTGGGGGTCCCTGAAGTGTCGGCTGATGTGGGCGACCATGTTCTGCCCGAGTAGCCCGCCGATCAAGTCGGGCTGCAAAAGCACCACACCGACTAACCCAAATAACCCAAGGGTGACCAGCACGACGAGTGAGAACACGCGGCGTCGCCAGCCGAACTCTGAGAGCGAAGCGCGAAGCGAAAGCATCATCGTGGCGGCGAAAGTTTACTAGACAGTGTGTCGATGCTCAATATAGAGTGTCTCGACACCGCCGTCAAGTATACTGGGGGTGATGCCGAAGCTGTGGAACGAGACGATCGAGGCGCACCGCCGCGAGGTGCGCGACGCGATCCTGGACACCACTGCGGCGCTGGTGACCAAGCACGGGCTGCGGTCGGTGACGATGTCGCAGATCGCCGAGGAGACCGGCATCGGCCGTGCGACGCTGTACAAGTACTTCTCAGGCGTCGAAGCGATCCTGGTCGCCTGGCACGAACGTCAGATCACCGGCCACCTCGAATATCTCGCCGAAGTCCGAGACCAGGCTGGCGACGCTGGCGAGCGACTCGAAGTTGTGCTGGAGGCCTACGCGCTCATCTCCCACGAGTCCCACGGGCACCACGACACCGAACTCGTGGCGTTCCTGCATCGCGACGAGCAGGTCGCCCGAGCGCAGCAGCAGCTCCGCGACATGATCCGAGACCTGCTGACCGAGGCCGCAGAGACCGGCGACCTCCGGGACGATGTCGCGCCTGACGAGCTCGCGAGCTACTGCCTCCACGCCCTCGCAGCAGCCAGCAGCCTGCCGTCCAAGGACGCGGTCCGCCGGCTCGTCTCGGTCATTCTGGCTGGGTTGCATAGACCGTAACATTTTTTCGGGGCTCGGCCTCCTCAGCAGCCGCCGGCCCGCTTCGCGGGCAACGCTGATGGGTCGCCACATACAGTCCATATTCACGATAGCTTTGCCAACCGTTTGTCGCCCGTTCACAGCTTCCCCTTAGCCTGAAACCCACCGGATCGGCTCAGCCGGTCCGAGATCAGGATGAGAGGGAGGCCTCCATGATGCGTTTGGAATGGGATCGGAAGCTGATGCTGCTGCTGATCACAGCACTGGTGGTCGCCGTCGCGTCAGCCGGCCATGCCGCGATGATGATGCACCGCGTCAAGCTCCAGCCGACGCCGCTGGCGAAAAACGCCGGCCTGCAGGGCGCCACAGGCTTCGCCGACGTCGATGTCGACAAGGGGACCGTCAAGATCACCGTGCAGCTGGCTGCAGGCACGAGGCTGCCGATGGGGTCAGTGCTGGAGGGCTGGGTCGTCGATGCGGGGCGGAAAGGCGGCCCGGGGATGTCGCACGCCTCTGAAAAAGATCAGAAGTACGGAGCCGCCTTCGGGAATCCGGAGTTCGCCGCGCTGTCACGCGACCTTCCCTATGCGCTCAGCACGGGGATTCTGAAACCGCGCGCGGGGAGTTCGCGGACGTTTGTGGGCAGCTTCAAGATCGACAATACACTCGCGCCGTACAACGCGGTCGTCATCACCCTCGAATCGGATGGGAACAAGGGCACCTACGATCCGCGTCCGGGGACGCCGGTGCTGGCGGGGGAAATTGCAAAATGACGGCAACACGATAACGCGGCAACGCGACACTGATTCAACTGAGCCGGTGCGAACGAGCGTCGCGCCGGCTCTCGTCTGTCTATCGTGACTGCGGTGTCGTGACGGAAGGTGCGTTATACTTTGACTGAGATGACCTCATCGCTCTGGAACGCCCTTCGACTCGCGTTCGCTCCCTCAGGGCATTCGACTCGGAGCGGCCGAAGGCCATGAGCGAGCTGGCGAAGCAGGCGAGTCGAATGGGGTTCTGGGCAGGGCTGCTGGCCGGGATCCTCTCGACGATCGCCATGTACTTCGGCTGGTTCACGCGCGGCGTACCCGTCGTCGCGCTGGCGCTGTGGGAACGGCAGTTGCGGGTCATCCCACTGGAAGTCTTCTCCTTTCTGATCGTCCGGCTGAAGTTCGCGGCCAAGCCTGCGGCGTTCTGGGGCATGCTGGTGGGCCTCGTCATCCTGCAGGCCGTGTTGGGCTGGCTGGCCGCGCGCGTCGCATCGCGTCCGGTTTCCCGTGGGCTCGTTGCCTGGGCGCTGTTCGGCGCCGCGATCGCACTGCCGGCGATAGGGCCTGCGTCTGCGCAGCTCAGCGCGCGTGCTGCGGCTGAAGGTGCCGCAGTGGCACCCTGGATCGTCCCCGCAGCCCTCGCCGCCTACGGCCTCTTCTTTGCCGTCCCGTTTGCCTTACTCATCTGGATCTTGAGCCGTCGCAGCAATCGCCCGCGCGCGGCGGGGGGGATGACGCGGCGTGAACTGCTCTCCCGCGGCCTCGTGCTCTCGCTGACCGCAGTGGCCGGCGCGTCTGCCGCGCGCATCGTCGCCGGCGCCCTGGCGAAGGTCAGCGCCGCAGCGCAGAGCGCCTTCGCCAAGGTGATGAGCCTGCCGCCGGAGATCACGCCGAACGAGCAGTTTTACATCGTGAGCAAGAATCCGCCGGGCTTCGATCCCGTCGTGGATGCGGGCCGATGGTCGCTGCAGGTCGGCGGTCTTGTGGGCCGCCCCATCCGCCTGACGTACGAAGAGATCAAGGAGATGCCATCCGTCGAACAGTTCCAGACCCTGGAGTGCATCAGCAACGAGGTCGGCGGCGATCTCATCAGCAATGCGAAGTGGCGCGGGGTGCGGCTGCGCGATGTGTTGACGCGCGCCGGCGGGGTGAGTCCCAAGGCCGTGAAAGTGGCATTCCGGTGCGCCGACGGCTACTCTGAGTCCGTGCCGATCGCCGACGCCATAGATCCCACGACCCTCCTGGCGTACGAGATGAACGGCGAGGCGCTGCCCACGTCGCACGGCTTTCCCCTGCGCCTGCTGATCCCAGGCCTCTTTGGGATGAAGAACCCGAAGTGGATCACGCGCATCGAGGTCGTCGACTACGACTTCCAGGGCTACTGGCAGGCCTCGGGCTGGAGCGACGAGGCGGTCGTCAAGACGACGTCCAAGTTCGTGACCACGGACCGGTCGCATCCATTCGGCGAGATTGGACTGGGAGGCGTCGCGTATGGGGGCGACCGCGGCATCAAAGAGGTCGAGGTCAGCACCGATGATGGCAAGACGTGGCAGAAGGCTGAGAGCAAAGCGGCGCTTGGTCAGTTTACCTGGGTCCTGTGGGCCGCGGTGTGGAGGCCCGGTAAACCGGGCGAGTACTTCTTGAAGGTGCGAGCCAGGGACGCACTTGGAATCATGCAGGTTGCCAAGCCGGCCCCGACGCTACCGGATGGGGCATCGGGATACCACACGCTCCGCGTCCGCGTGCGGAAGTGAGACATTTCACCCTCGAGCAGGCGACCCAGACCCTCCCCGAGGTCGAACAGATCGTTCTCGCGCTGCGTGACCTGCAGGGGCGCGCGCTGCAGACCAAGGAGCGCGTCGACCTGCTCTGGCAGCGCCTCGAAGCCGGCGAGCGCGTCCTTGATGAGATCGCATCCCTGCAGTCGCGACTGGACAGCGACGTGCAGGTGATGCGTTCGTACGTCGAGCGGCTCGATGCCCTGGGCGTGATCCTCCGCGATGCCGGCATCGGCCTGGTCGACTTCCCGGCGTCCGCGGCGGGAACAGAGTTCTGTTTGTGCTGGCGGCTGGGCGAAGATGGGATCCAATACTGGCACCGTGTCGACGATGGGTTCGCCGGCCGCAAGCCGCTGTGGACGATGCCCGGCGGCCGTCCGCATTATGCGTAGGAGGAGATTTGGTGATCCATGCCTGATCCGTACGATGTCGTGATCGTCGGGGCCGGTCCCGGCGGCTACGTCGGCGCGATCCGCGCGGCGCAGCTTGGATTGAAAGTCGCCCTGGTGGAAAAAGACAAGGTCGGTGGCACCTGCCTGCACGTTGGGTGCATCCCGACCAAAGCGATGCTGCACACCGCCGAGATCCTGGAACAGGTACGAGACGGTCAGGATCTCGGCATCGTCACCGGCCGCGTTTCTGTCGACCTCGCCGCGGTCCACAAGCGGAAAGCCCGCGTCGTCGACCAGCTGCACAAGGGCGTGCAGTTCCTCATGCGCAAGAACAAGATTGACGTCTTCACGGGTGAAGGCCGGTTCCTGACCCCGCAGAAGATCGGCGTGGCGTTGCAGGATGGATCGGAGACGGAGCTCGTGGCAAAGCACGCCGTCATCGCCACAGGGTCGGTGCCGCGCAGCGTCCCGGGGATTACCTTCGACGGTCGGCGCATTATCGACAGCACAGGGGCGCTGATGCTCGCGCAGGTCCCGAAGTCGATCGCCATCCTCGGCGCCGGTCCGGTCGGGGTCGAGTTTGCGAGCCTGTTCCGCGCCTTTGGCAGCGAGGTCACGGTGATCGAGCTGCTCCCCACGCTGGTGCCGCTCGAGGACGAAGAGATCGGGCAGGCGCTCGAGAAGTCGTTTGCGCGCCGCGGCATCAAAGTGTTCACGAACGCCACCGCACAGAAGGCCGAGGTCGTCGGCGACCGGGTCCGCATCAGCGTCCTGAGGGGCGAGGAAACGAGCACGCTGGAGGCTGACTACCTGCTGGTCGCTGTGGGCCGGGCGGCGTTGACCGAGGGGCTCGCCGTGGGCGAGGCCGGTGTGGCGCTCGAGAAAGGCGCCGTGAAGGTCGACGCGCAGCTGCGCACCTCCGTCCCGCAGATCTACGCAATTGGCGATGTGATCACCGGGCAGGCGCCGTACCGGCTGGCGCACGTGGCCAGTGATGAAGCGATCGCAGCCGTCGAGACGATTGCCGGCGCCGAGGTCCACCCGGTCAAGTACGAGACGGTGCCGCGGCCCACGTTTTCGATCCCTCAGGTGGCCAGCGTCGGCCTGAGCGAGCGCCAGGCGAAGGAACAGGGGACCGACATCAAGGTCGGCCGATTCAGTTTCCAGGCGAACAGCAAGGCGACGATCGACGGCGCGCGCGAAGGCCTGGTCAAGGTCGTCATCGACGCGAAGATCGGCGAGCTCCTCGGTGTGCACATGATCGGTCCGTCGGTCACCGAACTGCTCGCGGAGGGCGTGGCGGTCAAGTACCTCGAAGGCACCGTGGTTGAGCTCGGCGCCGCGGTGCACTCACATCCGACACTGGCGGAAGCGCTCAAGGAAGCTGCGCTGGACGCGATGGGACGGGTAATCCATGTGTAAGGGTATGACGGTAACCGTAGGTGGCGGCCCACCAGCCTTGCCCGCGCAGCGGGCCGTCGGCGCAGCGAGGCCGAACCGCAAAACATCTGCCGGTCGAGGCACCCAGGGGTGTTTCTTGTGGGCAGGCGGTGAGGCCGGTGGTTCTAGCTTGTTGCGATGAAGGAGAGGGGAGGGGGTCGCCCGATGAGCGCGATGGAGGCCAAAGCCCGGGTCACGCCGGCCAGGCACAAGACGCTGGGCCTCACCGACAAAGACGTGCTCGACATGTACTACTACATCGCCCTGGCCCGCGCGCTGGACGAACGGATGTGGGTGCTGCAGCGCGCCGGTAAGGCGATGTTCGTGATCTCCGGGCCGGGCCACGAAGGGTGTCAGGTCGGCGCGATGTGGCCGATGGACAAGCAGCGCGACTGGTTCGTTCCTTTCTACCGCTCGATCGCCGCGTGTCTGGTCAAGGGGATGACGGCTTCCGACATGCTGTTGGGTCTCTTCGCCCGAGCGAACGATCCCAGCAGCGGCGGCCGGCAGATGCCGGGTCACTACGGGCACCCCAGGGTCAAGATCCTCTCCACCAGCAGTCCGGTGGGCACGCAATACCCGCATGGGGTCGGCATCGCATACGCCGCCAAGATCCGCAAGACTGGCGAGATCACCATGGTGGCGATCGGCGAGGGGGGCACGAGCCAGGGCGATGTCCACGAGGCGATGAACTGGGCGGGGATCTACAAACTGCCGGTGATTTTCGTGGTGGAGAACAACGCCTACGCCATCTCGGTGCCGCTGCACAAGCAGGTGGCCGGGGGCAACGTCGCCGCGCGCGCCGCGGGGTATGGGTTCCCGGGCGTATCGGCAGATGGCAGCGATGTGTTGGAGTGCTACCGTGTGGCGAAGGAAGCCCACGACCGGGCGAAGCGCGGCGAGGGGCCGACGCTGCTGGAGTTTCGTGTGCCGCGGCTGGGTTCGCACAGCAGCGACGACCAGCAGGAGCGCTACCGCACCAAGGAAGAGATCCAGGCCGATCGCCGGCGTGATCCGCTGCAGACGTTCCGCCAGTATCTAGAGAGCGTCGCGGTGATGAACGAGGGCACGCACAAGGAGATTACCGACCGCATCAAGCGCGAGATCGACGAGGCCACAGACTTTGCCGACCGGTCGCCGCTGCCGGAGCCGGACAGCGGCGCCCGGTACGTCTTTCACGAGGGCGACTGAGGTGCCGGAGATCCGCTACATCGACGCAATCAACCAGGCCCACCACGACGAGATGGCCCGCGATGAACGCGTCGTCGTGCTCGGCGAGGATGTCGGGCGCAAGGGCGGGGTCTTCGGCGCGACCGTGGGGTTGATCGACAAGTTCGGCGAGGACCGCGTCATCGACAGCCCGCTGGCCGAATCCTCGATCGCGGGTGTGGCGATCGGCATGGCCGCCAACGGGTTGATCCCGATCGCCGAGTTCCAATTCGCCGACTTCATCCATCCGGCGTTCAACCAGATCGTCAGCGAAGCGGCGCGGATGCGGTACCGGTCCAACAACGCGTTCGGCTGCCCGGTCGTGTTCCGGGCCCCGTTCGGCGGATCGCACGGCACCGCGCTGTACCACTCGCAGAGCATTGAGTCGTTCTACGCGCACGTTCCTGGCATCAAGGTCATTGTGCCGTCCACGCCCGCTGACGCGAAAGGGATGCTGAAAGCCGCGATCCGCGATCCTGATCCGGTGTTGTTCCTGGAACACAAGCGGATGTACCGCCTCGTGAAAGGCGAAGTGCCCGACGGTGACTATGTCGTGCCGATCGGGCCGGCGGCGGTGCGGCGGGAAGGCCGCGATCTCTCCGTCATCGCGTACGGCTGGATGCTCTATGAGTCCCTGCGGGCCGCGGAGATGGTGGCGAGCGAGGGCATCAACGCCGAGGTCGTGGACGTCCGGACGCTCGCGCCGCTGGACAAAGACACGATCCTGAAGTCGGTTGCGAAGACCAACCGCGCGCTGATCGTTTACGAAGACAACCGGTTCGTCGGGTACGGGGCGGAGATCGCCGCCATCATCGCCGAAGAAGCCTTCGGCGATCTCGATGCCCCCGTGATGCGGCTCGGGGCTCCCCAAGTGCCTGGGATTCCCTTCTCGAAGCCGCTCGAGGAATGGTTCTTCATCACCAAAGAGAAGATCGCTGACGCAATCCGCAAACTCGCAGCGTACTGACCGGGAGAGCGTGATGGCGACCGAGGTCAAGATGCCCCAGTTAGGGGAGAGCACGTACGAGGGCGCGATCGGCAAGTGGCTGAAGCAGCCCGGGGACAAGGTTGAGCGCTTCGAACCGCTGGTCGAGATCATTACCGATAAGGTCAACGTTGAGATGCCCGCGCCCTTTGGCGGGACCCTGACGAAGATCCTCGTCACGGAGGGGGCCACGGTCGCGGTGGGCACGCCGATTGCGCTCATGGAAACTGCCGACGCGGTGCCGTCCGGGGATGGTGAGGGGAAGGCGCCCGCGGCGCAGCCGCGGACGGAGGCCCGCGTGGCCGCTGCCGCGTCCGCTGGTGCCGCGACAAAAGAGGAAGGTCCGCGCCTGTCCCCAGTGGTCCGCAAACTCGCCGAAGAGCATGGGCTGCCGCTCGCGGAGCTGGCGCAGGTTCAGGGTTCGGGCGCCGGCGGCCGGATCACCAAAGAAGACGTGACGAAATATCTTGAAACACGCCGCGCACCGGCGTCGCCTGCCGCTCCGGCCCGGCCTGCCCCCCCGCCACCCGTGACGACCGCGCCGGCCACCGGCGACCAGCTGATCAAGCTCACCCCGCTGCGCCGGTCGATCGCGCAGCGGATGGCCCAGTCCAAACGGGAGATCCCCCACGCCTACGGCGTGATCGAGGTCGACATGACGACCCTCGTCCGCTGGCGGGAGGCACACAAGGAGCAGTGGCGCGCTCGCGAGAGCGTGAACATCACCTACACCGCGTTCTTCGTGAAAGCGGCGGTGGAAGCGCTCAAGGCCTTTCCGGTCGTGAACGCGTCCTGGAGCGAGGAGGGCATCATTCTACGCAAGGCCATCAACAT
The DNA here is from genome assembly GCA_016193565.1 of Armatimonadota bacterium. GTDB lineage: Bacteria > Sysuimicrobiota > Sysuimicrobiia > Sysuimicrobiales > Kaftiobacteriaceae > JACPRY01. The sequence goes on along the minus strand of JACPRY010000132.1, from coordinate 5,218 downwards.
CGGTCTCGGCATCGCGCTGGATGATGGCCTGATCGTCGCCGTCATCAAGCAGGCCGACCAGAAGAGCCTGGTGGGAATCGCGCGCGAGCTGGAAACGTTGGGGAAGAGGGCGCGCGCCGGCAAGCTCACGCTCGAGGACGTACAGGGCGGGACGTTCACCATCACCAACCCAGGTGTCTTTGGATCGATCTGGTCGATGCCGATCATCCTCCCCGGCCAGGCGGCAATTCTGGCCACTGATGCGATCGTGAAACGTCCCATGGTGCGCAACGACGGGATCATGATCCGCGACATCATGCACCTGGGCCTCTCTTTTGATCACCGCATCTTCGACGGCGCCGCGGCCGACCAGTTCCTGCACCGCATCCGAGAAAAACTGGAAACCTTCGCCGGCGGCGATGCGGCGCTGACGGACTTCTAAACCGGGAACCGGGAACGGGGAACGGGGAACCGAAAATGTCTAGCGGTGAGTTCATCCATGAATGAAAGTATTCAGCGAAGACCGGAGTGGCTCAAGGCCAGACTTCCCGGTGGGCCAAATTACCGGGAGCTTGTGGGCATCATGCGCACGCAGGGGCTGCATACCGTCTGCGAAGAAGCCCGGTGCCCGAACATCGGCGACTGTTGGGAGCGCCGCACCGCGACGTTTCTGGTCCTGGGGAACCTCTGCACCCGCAACTGCGGCTACTGCGCAATCGCTCACGGGTTGCCCACCGAGCTCGATGTGGAGGAGCCCGAGCGGGTCGCGCGCGCGGTGCAGGCGATGGGGCTGCGCCATGCGGTGATCACGTCGGTGAACCGCGACGACCTCCGTGACGGCGGCGCGGCCATCTTTGCGGCGACGATCCGCCGGATTCATGAGTACATCCCCGAGTGTACGGTCGAGGTCCTGATCCCCGACTTCAAGGGGTCCACCGAGGCGCTGTTGACGGTGCTTGGGGCGGGTCCCGAGATCCTCAATCACAACATCGAGAGCGTGCCACGGGTATTCAGGGTCGTCCGCCACGGCGGGGATTACGCGCGCTCGCTGGATCTGCTGCGCTCCGTCAAGGAGTGGGGATATACCTCGTTCACCAAGAGCGGCATCATCCTCGGGATGGGCGAGACGTGGAACGAACTGCTCCAGACGATGGAGGACCTCCGCACGGTCGACTGCGACATCTTGACGCTCGGCCAGTACCTGCGGCCGGGACCAGATTACCATCCCATCGATCGGTACTACACCCCTGAGGAGTTTGCCGACCTCAAAGAGATCGGTCTGCAGATGGGTTTCAAATATGTAGAATCAGGACCGCTCGTGCGCTCGTCGTATCATGCTGACGAGCAGGCGCAGGCCGTCCGGGCCATCCGCGCCCGGGTTCGCGGTGTGGCGGCGACCGCCTGACACTCCATTCACGTTCTGAAACGCTCCAGCCACCAGGCTCAAACCGCCAGTTGTCCCCATCTTGCTGACCGCAGGTAAGGCTCCGGTCATACTGGGGCCAGCAACCTCGGACCGCAGATGGGGGTGGTATGTGTCTCTCCCTGCTCTCACGCACAATCACGATCTGATCCTCCGGCAGCTGGCCGATGAACTTGCCCAGGCTGTATACCGCCTGACCTGGAAGTTCACGCAGAGCGACGCCGCCCTGGCCCAGCGGATGCGGAACGCCGCGATCACGGTCGGCGTGCTGCTCGCCGCGCATCCGGGTGCGCCTGCGAGCCGAGCGTCCGTCCGGCGGATTGTCTTTGGCGCAATCGTCGTGCTCGGGGAGCTGGGCTACTGCCTGCACTTCGCGCGACGGGCGGGGTTCATCAATGAGACAGACCTCAAGCGCATCGGTGCGATGAAAGATGAATTGATTCGCCACCTGGACGTGGCGCTCGCCGAACACGCTCCGGCGCGCGCAGGGCCTGCGCAGCACTGACCGCAGGAGTTCTCTGTTCCCTGCAGCGAAGACGCACACGCCGTGTCGTTCGACACTGGAGGAATGCGTGTGCCTCGCGAGATCGTGAAGACTGATGCAGCCCCTCAGGCGATTGGGCCATATTCGCAGGCGATCAAAGCGAATGGCTTTTTGTTCCTCTCAGGCCAGATCTCACTCGATCCGCGCACCGGCCAGATGGTCGGTCAGGACATCAAGACACAGACAAAGCGTGTGATGGAGAACATCAAGGCTGTCCTCGAGGCTGCAGGATCGTCACTTGAGAAGGTTGTGAAGTGCACCGTTTTCCTGAGGGATATGAACGACTTCGGGCCGATGAACGAAGAGTACGGGAGTTACTTTAAGGAGTTGCCGCCGGCGCGGACAACGGTGCAGGTGGCGAAGCTGCCGCGAGATGCACTGATGGAGGTAGACGTGATTGCGATGGCCTGAAGACCCGACAACGATGCTAGTATCAGATCGGAGTTGAAATGGGAACATTCCAGTACCCACTCGAAGTAGGCGCGAGTGAGACCGGCCCGTTTGTCTCTCTCACCGCGGTCGTCGATACAGGTGCGAGCTATACGCTGATTCCCCGTCGAGTCTTGCGCGATCTTGGCGTGACTCCCCGTGGGAGACAGCAATTCCTTGTAGCTGACGGCCGGATGATTGAGAGAGAAATTGGCTTTGTCTACATTCGCCTCGATGGGGAGGTCCGGCCCTCCGTATGCGTCAGTGGAGACGATGATGGGACTGCGCTGCTCGGGGCGATAACACTCGAGGCTTTCGGCCTTACGGTAGATCCAGTCAATCGGCGCTTGGTACCTCTCCCGTATCTGTATCTACTCCGAACAGGGTAGGTCCATTGATGCAGTTGATCCGCTCCGGATAGTTCATCTCCGTTCAGACCTCAAGATTCTCCACCCAGAGCGAAAGGGACGCCAGTTGTCCCTATTTTGCTGACGTGCGGACGCGCCCGGGTCATACTGCACTCAACCGCGCGTTAGAAAGGGATCGTTTCGATGCACCGTTTGACGGATGGCAGGCCGCCCGAATGTGATCATATGCCACACGAAATGTTTGCCGGTCGCTTCTTCAAAAATCTTGAGTCACTTGTAGAGTGCATACACTGCGAGCGTGTTTTCAGGCTGGGCGATGCGATCTGGGATCCGGCCTGGAGATTCTGGTGCTGTGCATACCCTGAATGCAGTGGACCGCTGATCGACTTTGTGCCGGCTGCACGAGGCAGTCGGCGACGCCCGGCATTGCGAACCGCGCATTGAAATGCGAGCCAAGCTAGTCGAGCGTAATAAGGCGATCGACTTGAGGCGCCAGGGACTCTCATACTCGGAGATTCAGGCGCGCGTACCCGTGTCGCAGGCCAGTCTTTCTTTTTGGCTGAGAGGCATTGACCTGGATGACTCGCATAGGCAGAGACTGGCTGACAAAAAGGTAGTCGGGCAGCGCGAGGGTGCCGAGAAGGTCCACAGAGAGAAACTCGACCGAGTGGCCCGGACACTTCGCACAGCTGAACGCGAGGCAATTCAATTTCTAAGTACTAAGGAACTGTTATGGATTATCGGGACTGTTCTATATTGGGCAGAAGGTACGAAGATCAATGAATGGACGTCTTGGGAACGCGCTACCTTCACAAATATGGATGCGGGCATGATCCGGATTGTTCGCGAATGGCTCATGCGTTATTGCTCGTTGATCCCGGATGACTTCGTGTACGCTCTGTACATTCATCCCGATGCAGATGTGACGGCAGCGCAGAGCTACTGGGCACAGAACCTAGGAATCACTAAGGCGCGGCTGCAAACGTATTTCAAGAGACCCAATCCGTCGCCTCGGCGGAAGCATGTCGGAAGGACGTACTATGGTACTATGAGAATGACCGTTCGTCGCAGCACGCTTCTGACGCATCGAATCATGGGCTGGATTCGTGCTGTCGTTAGACACTGCGGGGTGGTCTAAGTGGAAAGACGCCTGACTTTGACTCAGGAGACTCCAGGTTCGAGTCCTGGCCCCGCAGCCATTCGACTCGCCTGCCTCCCGGTAGGCTCGCTCATGGTCTTCGACCATTGATTGCGAGTCGAATGCCCTGAGCAAACGAAGTTAGTCGAAGGGCCATCTGGCTCGACTCGCCCGCCTCCCGTCAGGCTCGCTCATGGTCCCCACAGGGCACTGGCCCCATGCTTGCAGAATAGAATCCATAGCCCCGATCGCGCGTTCAATTACATTGATGGAGGCGCTCATGCTCACCATAAAGGATTTGCTGCTCGATCACTTGCAGTACACGTTTGAAAAGGATGCCTGGCATCCGCCGTTGGGGTTGGCCATGCAGGGATTGACCGCGGAGCAGGCAGCCTGGAAACCTTCGCCTGAACGCCACTCGATCTGGCAGATCGTCCGTCACATCATCCACTGGAAGCGCGGGGTGCTTCAGGCGTTGGACGGTGATCCGCCCGACTACGAGTCTCTGGACAAAACGGACTGGCAGGGGGTCAGTGGCGATCAGGCGCGATGGGAGTCGGATGTCCGGGCTTTGAACGAGATCCATGCAGAGTTCCGGAAAAAGCTCGAAGTGCTTGGCGACGACGGCCTGCAGCAGGCGTTGCGTGCATACCAGCAGTGGCCGCAGCCTACCGTCGTGGCAAGACGCCTCCTCTGGGTGTTCACTCACGACGCCTATCACGCAGGCCAGATCCAATATCTGCGCGCGCTGCAGGAGATTCCCGCCGACCGCCTCTTTACTGCAGCCTGGCGTGGAGACGTCGCACGCATGCGTGACGTGCTGGAGGGTAATCCCAACCTCCTCAATGGGCACAGCCGGGAAGGTTGGACCGCGCTGCAGCTAGCCTCTCACTTCGGGCACGCGAATGCCGTCCGCTTCCTCCTCGACCGCGGCGCCGACGTCGGCATCAAATCAACGAATGAAATGGCGAACACAGCGCTGCATGGAGCGATTGCCGGGAAGCGGACCGAGATCGTCCCTCTGCTGCTCGATCAGGCCGCTGATCCTGAGGTGAAGGATTCGGGCGGCAATACCGCATTGCATCTGGCGGCCCACGAGGGCGTGCCGGAGATCGTGGAAGTGCTGCTGCGGCGAGGTGCGAATATCAACGCCCGTCGGAACGATGGGTTGACGCCGCTGGGCGTGGCAGCCAAAGAAGCGAACACAGCCGTGCAGGACGTGTTGCGCAAGCGCGGTGGGATCGAATAACCAGGTAGCGCCTTTGACGGACCCTCTGCGTGGAGCGGGACCGGCGTGGGAATTGTAATATTGCAAGTGAACCGTCACAGAGGATTCG
>JACPRY010000016.1 GCA_016193565.1 Armatimonadota bacterium | reverse complement strand
GTTCAATGAAGACGTCCTCGAGCGTGGTCTCCTGCGGTTTCGGATGCTGGACCCGGGCACCGGCGTACCCACGCTTCAGCGCCTGGGGCGCGTCCAGCGCGATGATCCGCCCTTGATCGATAATCCCGACGCGCTCGCACAACTGGTCGGCTTCCTCCATATAGTGCGTGGTGAGGAGGATCGTCTTCTCCTCGCTGCGGTGGAGGTGCCGGATGAGGTCGCGAATGTTCCGCGCCGCCTGGGGATCGAGGCCGGTCGTAGGTTCGTCGAGCAGCAGCACCGGTGGATCGTGCACCATCGCCTTGATGAGCGTTAAGCGCTGGCGCATCCCGGTGCTGTAGCGCTCGACGAGATCGTCTGCGCGCGGGGTCAGCCCGACGCGGTCGAGCAGTTCCGTAATGCGGGTTTTTGCGATCTCCCGGGGGACCTGATAGAGCGCGGCAAAATACTCGAGATTCTCCCGGCCGGTCAGCCTCCAGTAGACGGACCGCTCTCCCATCAGCACGACGCCGAGGTGCCGGCGCACCTCCGCCGCCGCCCGGCCGGCGTCATGGGCCCACACACGGACGGTGCCGGAGGTCGGCTCGAGCAGCGTGCAGATCATGCGGATGGTGGTCGTTTTCCCCGCCCCGTTGGGCCCGAGCAGTCCGAACAGTTCCCCCCGCCGGATCGTGAGGTCGAGACCGTCGACCGCGATGATCTCGCGACGCACGGCGCGCCGGCGCCGGCCGTGCGCCTCGATGCCTCGCGCGGTGAACCGTTTGGTCAGTCCTTTCAATTCAACTGCGTATTCCGGTGGTGCGTTCACTCGACGACGACCTCCACCGACGCTCCGCTTGGATCGTGAATATCAACGATCCGCCCCTGCGCCTCGCCGGACTGAATCGCCCGTACGAGTTGTTCGAGATTCACCCCGCGCGCCTGCAGTCTGGACCGCATCTCGTCCGGAATGAGCGTGAGAATCGCGTCCGCAACCGCCACCGGAACGGCGAACTGCGACTTGCGTCCGCTCGGATGCCTGATAGACACACGGAGATTGGCGCCCGAGGTGCGAGGGGCGCGGGCGCGGTCCAGTTCGTCGAGCAGTCTGGCCCCCTCTTCGGGGGTGATCTTCCCGTCTTTCACCATCTCGAGGATCCGCAGCCGCTCGTTCATTCGCGGTACGCGCCGATATCGATGTCGCCGCTGACGGCGGTCAGACGGACGCCTGTGCCGCCACCACTGAGCGCCCCGGACAGTGTGCGCCGGTCGGCTCTGCGTCCCTCCAGCGGCAGCGCGCAGTCGATCTCGCCGGACCGCACCGAGGCTTCGATGGACGCGCGGGCGTCCGGGGGGCAATCCGAGGCCAATGTCGCCGCTGATAGTTTCAATCGTGACGTCACCCTGCCCCAGGACAGCCACCGCCGCGGAGACGTCGCCCGAGATGGCCCGCACCTTCAGCCGCCCCGGGCGGATGGCACGCAGGTCGACGTCTCCACTTTTCGTGTCGATCTCTATGTCGCCGACGACATCCCTGACGTCCACATCGCCGTTGATGACATCCAGTGATGCGCCCTGCGCATGCGTCACCTGCACGTCCCCACTAATCACGCGACCGTGGACACGGCCCCGCACATCGGCCAGGTCGACGTCGCCGTGTTTGAAGTCCATGAACACATCACCGTTGACCTGAGTGACCGTGAGATCGCCGCTCTTCACGTCGAGGTCCACGCGTCCCGCGTGATCTGAAATCTGCACATCCCCCGACGCCAGCGAGATGGCGAGTGTTCCCTGTAGACCTCCCACCTGAAGATCTCCCTTGGCCTCATGGATGCGCGTATTGACGCCGCGCGGGAGTTCAATCTGGAAATCCACGCGTAGACGCCGGGCCTCGGGACGCGGCACCTCCAGCAGCACCGTGCTCCCAGTGCGCTGAGGCCGGACAGTGACTGCCGACAGGATCTGATCAGCGTCTTCGGGGAGGTGGCCCCACGCGCGAATCTGTGCGCTGAACCGCATCTGGCCATCCGGTGCGGGTCTCATGGTCACGTCGCCCCAGGCGTTGTGGACCTCGAGTGTCTCGCCCGGCGCCATCGAGGTCTCGCCCTTCACCTCGACGCTCCGCTCAACCATCCCCCACAGACCCTCCACGATCTCAACCCAGCGCGATCGCGGACGGCCTCGAGTCCCGATCCGGAGGCCTTTCAAAACCTCCCGGGGGATGGTATCCGCGATCTCCTGCATGATCTTTCCGACATCGATCTGAATCTTTGGGCCGCCGGACCCAATGGGAGCCTCGCGCGTCCCGGACGTATCTGGACGGGCGGCGGCAACCTCTTCTCCCGCCGCTGCTTCAGCCGCGCGCTCTTCCTGAAGAGCCTGGAGCAGCGCGTCGGCTTCCTCAACGGAGATCTTGCCTTCCTTCAGCATCCGCAGGATCATCTGTCGCTCTTCGGTCATCGCCAGCCCCCGTCAGAGACTCGTCTACTTCCGATCACGCAGCAACCGCAGGGCTTCCTCCGCGCCGATCTTGCCAGCGTCGAGCGCATCGAGAATCTCTCGGCGCCGGCGACCGGCTTCGACCTTTTGTGTCGGCTCCGCAGCAAATCCAAGCGCGGCAAGGACGGCTTCCAGCCGGTTGCGCACTGTGGGATAAGACAACCCGAGTTCGCGCTCGACGTCCTTGAGGTTTCCGCGCGCTTTGAGGAACAGCTCGAGGAACGCCAGTTGCTCGGGATCGAGCCGGCTGAATCGGGAAAGTTCGAAGTGCCCTTCGACCGAGGTTCGGCATGAGGTGCACTGAAGGCGCACGACCTCCAGATCTTGACCGCAGACTGGGCACTTGCCTGGTGCGTGGGGCATAGGAAGTCATCTACCTCCGGGTGAGCACCTATGCGCGCGCAGTCGGTCGCTCACGCTGCAATCCGGCTAGCACCCGCTTCAGAAACGTGGTCCAGTTCGAAGGTCGAGAATCTCTGGCGGCGAGGTCTGTGATGCGCTGCTTGTCGGCTTGCCGCAGGATTTCTTCGACTCTTAGGCGGTTGACTACTTCCCATGCGTACTGGTTTTCCATTTTAATCACCTTACGCTAATTTACGTGTAATTTCTGGCGATAATAGAAACATACAACTTTGATAATTGTCAATACACACATCAAATAATTCATGAAATACGAACACATGTACGACTCAGGGGGTGCGGCGCGCCACGATACTCGTCGAAACTATGAGGCTCTTAGGCCCGCGACATAGAGGCACCCGTGCCTGGCCCTCGGGTGCCTGGCACCTAGGTGCCAGGCACCGCAGCTACCGGTCGGCGACGGAATTCGAGCGAAACTCGGATCAGGAGACTTTCAGAATGGACAGATCTGCGCCTTCTAGCTCGAGGAGGCGCTGCTTTAGCCGGCGGCCCCCGCGCAGGGAATATCCTCCGAGCCCGCCGTCGCTGCGCACGACTCGATGGCAGGGAACGATCAAGGGCACGGGATTCTTCGCACATGCGTTGCCGACCGCACGGCTGGCCGACGGGTGACCGAGGGCCGCCGCGATCTCCCGATAGGTGCGCACCTGTCCTCGGGGAATCCGCCGCAGCTGCTCGAGCACGGCACGCTCAAACGGACCGACCAGCGACAGATCCACACCGCCGCGGAACGGTGCACCGGAGGTGAAGAATGCCATGAGGAATCGTCGAAGGTCGGCGGGGGGACGCGGATCGCGCATCGCCGGCCGGGCGAACCGGCGGCGGACCGCGCGCGCAAAGCTCTCGTCGGAGTCTGCAAGATCCAGGTGCGCCACTCCCTGGGCCGTGTACGCGACATACGCGGTGCCGAGCGATGTCTTCAGCGAGGTGTAGCGCCACAGTCCCGCATCGCGGTCGGCGCTGGATTGCGCGGATGCGTGGCGCAGGACGAACGATTCCAGATCGGATTCGGTGAGGCGGGTGAGTGCCGCGGCCGGCTTCCCCCTCAACGTGATGATAATAGGTTCACCTACCATGGCATGACGCAGCAGTTCGTTGGTCCTGTTCTTGAGGTCCACAGTGTTTGCCACCCGCATGGCCGACCTCCCCGGGAGATTTACATAGCTATAAAAATAGCTATGTATTTATCAGGCTAGCACACCGGTCCGGACACGTCAACAGAGATTCATTACGCGGGCGGGTGGAGGCGGCCAGGCCGGAGCAGTCGGGACGAGTTCGCCAAGATCCCGACGTCGGGGATCGACTGAGCCGCGGCCGCCAGCATCGGGGGCAGCACGCCGAGCGCCGCCAGCGAGATGCCGACGGCGTTGAAGATCGTCGTAAAACCGATATTCACCTTCACCACATTCATGGTCCGGCGAGCGATGCGAAATGCGGCCGGGACCAGCCACCAGTCCTCCCGCATCAGGGCAAGGTGCGCCGCCTCGATCGCCACGTCGCTGCCTGCGGCGCCCATCGCCATGCCGACATCGGCCTGCGCGAGCGCCGGTGCGTCGTTCACGCCATCGCCGATCATTACGACGGTGCGGCCTTGTCCCTGGAACGCTTTGACGACCGCAATCTTGTCCTCGGGCATGAGTTCGGCCCGGTACGGGATCCCCAGCTCCTTTGCCAGCGCAGACGCCGTCCGGTCCGTATCCCCCGTCAGCAGTTCGATGTGTTGCACCCCCAGAGCCCGCACGGCGGCCAGCGCGGCCGGCACTTCTGCGCGGGGCTGGTCGGCAACGGCGAGCACGCCGATCGGCCGGCCGTCCTCAGCCACGAGCAGCGGTGTCTTCCCCTCGGCTTCGAGGCGATGCACGACCGGCAGCTCCTGGTCCTCCGGCAACAGACGGCAGCGGCCGACGGTCACGACCTTACCGTTGATCTGGGCCCGCACCCCGAGGCCGGGAATCGCCTCGAAACGCTGGACTGCATCCAGCGGGAGCTTCCGCTCGTGTGCGGCCCGGCGAACAGCCTCGGCGACCGGATGCTCGGAGTACCGCTCCGCCGAGGCAGCCAGCGCCAGTACGGTCTCCGCGACAGCCCCATCGAGAGGAACAACATCGGTGAGCACGGGCCGCCCCAGGGTCAGCGTGCCCGTCTTGTCGACGAGCAGAACGTCGGCCTTCGCGAGCGCCTCGAGATACTTCCCGCCTTTGATGATGAGCCCGCGCTTCGCGGCCGCGCCGATGGACGCGACGATCGCGATCGGCGTCGCCAGGGCGAACGAACACGAACAGGCGACCACGAGGACCGCCGCGGTCGCGAGCGGATCCCGGCGGATGAGGAATGTGAGCGCTGCGATCCCTGCGACGACCGGCAAATAGCTTCCCGCGAATCGGTCGGCGACACGCTGGACCTGGGCGCGATGGACTTCGGCCTCTTCCACTAGTTTGATCACGCGCCCGAACGTCGTGTCCTTTCCCACATGGACGGCACGGACCCGGATGCTTCCAAGCTGAGCCGTTGTGGCGGCGTAGACGGAGGCGCCCGATCCAACTTCCACCGGCATGGACTCCCCAGTGATCGTCGCCTGGTCGACGGTGGCCTGCCCCGTCATCACCTCTCCATCAACCGGAATCACCTCGCCGGGGCGGATGACGACGATGTCCCCCAGCCTGACGTCCCCGACAGGGACCTCGTGCTCGCCACCGTCTCGCTCCACCCGCGCCATCTGCGGTGCGAGGTCGGTGAGATCTTTGACTGCCCGGCGGGCCCGATCGGTGGTGAAGCGCTCGATGTAATCGCCGACGCGCATGAAGAACACGACGACCGCCGCAGTGGCCCACTGCCCGACGGCCGCCGCGGCCACCGCACCGATCGTCATCAGCGTGTGTGCCAGCACCTGCCGGTGCAGCGCCGCGCGCAGCACGTTCCGGAAAACGGGGAACCCGCCGATGACAATGAGGGCAAGCGCGATCGGCCAGGGCAGTCGTGCGTTGAGGTCTTCGATGATGCCAAGCCACTCGCCGGCGGCGACCGCCAGGAGCACGACGGCTGCAACGACGCCGAGCAGGATCAAGTCTTGAGCGGACGTCTGCGAAGCCGATGCGGGCTTCGGAGCGTCTGGGGACGCGACTTCATATCCTGCCCTCTGGACGGCCGTGCGGATCGCGTCCATTGCAACTTCCTTGGGGTCGAGACGCACGACGGCTTTCTCGGAGGCGAGCGAAACAACAGCAGATTCGACGCCGGGGACGGCGGCAATGGCGCGCTGCACGTGGATGCTGCAGTCAGCGCAATCCATGCCGCGTATGGGAAGTTCAATCGTTCGAACAGCCATGACCGACTCTATGATAGCGTATGTGCGCCTGCGAGAGAAAAGGCGGCGGACTACCTGAAGGCCCGGGCGACGGTGAAGGTCAGGAGTCCCATGAGGTAGAGCACGAAAAGCACGACGGACCCCGCAAGGAGCCACAAGGTGACGTCGACCAGCGGAGGACATGCCCAGCGGTCAAATCCGGCGCAGCTCGCGGCCTCCCCAAGCATCAACGCTGCCGGCTGCAGGGCCAGCGAGAAGGCAACCAGGGGCCCCCAAAAGACGACATAGGCCCTGGTCGACGGAATGAGGAAGCCTACCAGAAGCCAGGCGGCGCCCACACCAATGCTCAGACCGATATGCCTTGCGAGGTACAGGCGCATGGTATCGCCTCCAACCTACTCCATGCCCACGACGTGCGGCAGCGATACCTGGCGCGGATTAGCGCACCGCTTCGTCCTTGTAGCGCACGTCGGGGTGCGCCTGCAGGAAGTCGGAGACCCTCTGGGCCATCTTCGGTCCGATGACCTCGCCGATCTGCTCCACGGTCGACTGACGGATCTGGCGCACAGAGCCGAAGCGGCGAATGAGGTCGCGCTTGCGCTTCTCGCCGATCCCTTGGATCTCGTCGAGAACCGAAAAGACAATCTTCCGCTGCCTGAGCTTCTGGTGATAGGCGTTCGCGAACCGGTGGGCCTCGTCTCGAATCCGCTGCAGCAGCTGCAGCGCATGAGAATCTCGGGGCAGCGCGACCGGCTCCGGATCGGCGACCGTGACGACCAGCTCTTCGCGCTTCGCTAATCCCACGGCCGGAATCATGTGGTTGTACTCGAAGAGGACGTCAAGCGCGGCGTTGAGCTGCCCGCGGCCGCCGTCGATGAGGATGAGGTCCGGCAGCACCGACCACTTGATGCGCACCGGTGCGTCCTGGTCGAGCTTCTCCTGCTCCTCCCGGCCGAGCGCGAACCGCCGGCGCAGCATCTCCTGGAGCATGGCGTAGTCATTGGGCCCCTCGGTCCACTTCATCTTGAAGCGCCGGTAGTCGCGCTTGAGGGGCCGGCCGCCTTCGAACACGACCATCGATCCAACCGTCTCCCCGGCCTGGAAGTTGCTGACGTCATACGCCTCGATCCGGAACGGTGGAGTCTCAAGGTTGAGGATCTCTTGCAATTCCCGGATCGCCGCGCCTTCCAACCCGGTTCGCCGTGCGCGCTCGTGCTGCAAGAACAGCGCCGCGTTCTCCGCGGCCATCTCGACGAGGCGGACCCGGTCGCCCCGCTGGGGGACGACGACCTCGACCTTCGTGCCTCGCTTCTGCGACAGCCATTCGGCGATCACTGCCATGTCGTCAACCGGTTCCTGCAGCACGACCTCACGCGGCACGCCCGGCGCATCCTGGTAGTACTGCTTGAGGAACTCGCCGAGCGCTTCGCTCCGACCGACGCCGCGCGTGCCCTCCAGCACGAAGTGCTCCTGGCCCTGCAGCCGGCCCGAGCGGATGAACAGCATCTGCACGCACGCGAGATCTCCGGCCTGGGCACTCGCCACCACGTCCCGGTCCTCGAGGCCGACGCTCGCGGCCCGCTGCTTCTCGTAGATCGCCTCCATGGCCTGAATCTGGTCTCGCAGCTGCGCGGCGCGCTCGAACTCCATCGCCTCGGCCGCGCGCTCCATTTCTCTGCGCAGTTCCTCAAGCAGCGAATCCTCCTTCCCCTCGAGGAAGTGGGTCGCCTGGCGGACCTGGTCGGCGTATTGCTCTGGCGTCGCGCCCCAGGAGACGCACGGCGCGGTGCACAGGCCGATGTAGTAGTCCAGGCACGGCCGCGGCAGGTCGCGCGTGATCTCGATGTTGCAGGAGCGGATCTTGAACAGTTTCCGGATCGTGCGGATCGTACGGCGCACGAGCTTTGGCTCGTGGTACGGGTACGGGCCGAAGTACTTCGCGCCGTCGCGGAGCACTCGGCGGGTCATCGAGATCTTCGGGAACGCCTCGTTGGTGATCTTGACGTACGGGAAGGCCTTGTCGTCAGCCATCCGCACGTTGTAGATCGGGCGGTGCCGCTTGATGAGGTTGACCTCGAGCAGCAGCGCCTCGACCTCGTTCTCGCAGGCTACGACCTCGAAGTCGGCGATCTTGCTCATCAGGTGGCGGATGCGTGGGCTTTCCAGGTGGGCGCTATCCTGGAAATACTGGCGCACCCGGTTGCGGAGGGCCGCCGCTTTTCCGACATAGATGACGCGGCCCGCGGCGTCCTTCATGAGGTACACGCCGGGCTTGGTCGGAACGAGCTTGAGTTGTTCTTCGAGGTTCCTGACGCTCACAGCCACATTATCGCAGCGAGCGGAGCAGGTCAGGAGGCGGCGGTCACCGCCGTAGCCGACGCGGATGTAGCCGTCCATCTGAAAGTGGTCGCCCGGAACGACCAGCACGTCGTATTCCTTGCGCAGCCGGGTGGCCAGCTCGGTGGAGTTGGTGCTGGGTGCGTAGCGCAGAAACGCGATCGCACCGGCCTGCGGAGGAATCCAGGACACGATACCGTCCATATCGTCCACCCACCGGCCCAGAACAAGGAAGTTCTCGTTCAGGATTGATCTCGCGCGGGCCATCAGCCGCTGTCGCGTCCGCGGCGTCAGGGCCATGAGCGCCAGGCGGTCGCTGATGAAACTGGGGGAGATCGTCGTGTAGTCATGATGGCCCCATAGGGTGTTGATCATCTCGTGCGGTCCGACCACCCAGCCGGCCCGAAGCCCGGGCAGGCCATACGCTTTCGAGAGACCGCCGGTCACGAGCGCCCGCGGGTACCGGCCCCAGAACGAGGGCGTCATGTGCCCGTCGCGCTCCGCACCGCGGTACACTTCGTCGGCCACGACCCAGGCGTTGACCTTCGCCGCGGCCTCGCAGATCGCGTTCATCGCGTCGACGGTGAGCACGGCGCCGGTGGGGTTGTTGGGGTTGCACACGAAGATGGCTTTCGTCCGGGGGGTCACCAGGCGGGTGAGCTCGTCGAGGTCGGGGGCCCAGTGGCTCGACGCTTTCAACCACCAGGCGGCCGCTTCGGCGCTCCAGCCGCGCACGAGCAGCGGGATTTGCATGTAGTTGGGGAGCATCACGACGGCCTCGTCGCCCCGCTCAAGCAGCGCCCACGTGATGAGGAAGTTTGCCTCCGCCGCCCCTGTGGTCACGAGCACGTGCTCGGGACCGGCGGCGTGGTACAAGCCCGCAATCTCCGTGCGCAGTTCCAGGCTGCCGTTCGTGAAACCGTAGCCGATCGGCTCGTGTGCGAGGACTTCCTGCACCCAGGTGTGATCGACGAGGCCAGCGAGGGTCAGGGGCAGGAGGCCGCTGTCGGCGAGGTTGAACTCAACGGAGTTCTCCCACGTCGATTGATACCGCTCCATGTCGAAGCGTTCGACCTTCACGGGAGCCCCCTAAGGACGTTTCCCTTTGCTCCGGCGTTGCCCGTTTCCTACCAGAACGAGTTCCCGTTCCCTTCCGAGAGCTCTCTTCAGGAACTGGCCGGTGTATGAGTGCGGCATCCGGGCCACGTCCTCCGGGGTGCCCTCGGCGATCACCTGGCCGCCGAGCTCGCCGCCCTCCGGCCCGAGATCGATGATCCAGTCCGCAGTCTTGATGACATCCAGGTTGTGCTCGATGACAATGACGGTATTGCCGGAGTCCACGAGCCGGTGGAGGACGCTGAGCAGCCGCTCCACGTCGGCAAAGTGCAGGCCGACGGTGGGTTCATCCAGGATGTAGAGCGTGTGCCCGGTGTCCCGCCGCGACAGCTCGGCCGACAGCTTCACCCGCTGGGCCTCGCCGCCTGACAGTGTGGTGGCCGGCTGGCCGAGCTTGACGTAGCCGAGACCTACGTCATCCATCGTCTGCAGCTTGCGTCGGATCCGCGGCACGTTCTCAAAGAACTGCAGCGCCTCGGTGAGCGTCATCTCCAGGACATCGGAGATGGTCTTTCCCTTATAGTGGACCTCTAAGGTCTCCCGGTTGTACCGTTTCCCCTTGCAGACCTCGCACGGGACGTACACGTCAGGCAAGAAGTGCATCTCGATGCGCACAATGCCGTCCCCTTCGCACGCCTCACAGCGTCCCCCCCGGACGTTGAAGGAGAACCGGCCGGGCGTATACCCGCGCATCCGCGCGTCCGGCGTCTGCGCGAACAGGTCGCGGATCAGGTCAAACGTCTTCGTGTAGGTGGCCGGGTTGCTTCGCGGTGTGCGGCCGATCGGCGACTGGTCGATGTTGATGACCTTGTCGACGTGGTCCAGTCCCTCCAGCCGTGTGTGCGCGCCCGGCCGGACGCGCGCGCCGTGGAGCTTCGAAACGAGTGCGCGGTAGAGGATCTCATCAACCAGGGTCGACTTCCCCGATCCCGAGACGCCCGTGACCGCGACAAACACGCTCACAGGAAAGCGCACGTCGATGTTCTTGAGGTTGTGTTCCCGTGCGCCCCGCACGATGACGTGCTCAGCGTTGCTCGCACGCCGCCTGGCCGGCACAGGGATTCGCCGCCGGCCCGACAGGTAGAGCCCGGTGATCGAACCTGGATGCCGGGCGACGTCCTCCGGCGTGCCGGTGACGACGATGCGACCTCCATCGTCGCCGGCGCCGGGACCGATGTCGATGACCCAATCGGCAGACCGGATCGTTTCTTCGTCGTGCTCGACCACCAGGATCGTGTTCCCCAGATCGCGCAGGTGCATCAGCGTCTCGATGAGCCGCCGGTTGTCGCGCTGGTGCAATCCGACGCTCGGCTCATCGAGCACGTACAGCACACCCATCAGGCCCGAGCCAATCTGCGTCGCCAGCCTGATGCGCTGCGCTTCGCCTCCGGACAGCGTCGTGGCGGTCCGGTCAAGGGTCAGGTAGTCGAGGCCGACGTTGACCAGAAAAGCCAGCCGCGCCTTGATCTCCTTCATGACCTGCTGTGCGATGAGCCGCTCGCGCTCGGTCAGCGTGAGGACGTTGAAGAAGTCCAGCGCCTGGCGGACGGTCTGCGCCGTGACCTCGGAGACGTTCTTGCCGGCCACGCGCACGCTCAGCGATTCCGGCTTGAGCCGCGCGCCCTTGCACTCCGGGCACGGCAGCGTGCGCATGTACTGCTCATACTCCTCGCGCATGTATTCGGAGTCGGTGTCTTTGTACCGGCGTTCCAGCTGATTGAGGACGCCCTCAAACTGAGTCTCGTAGACGCGCAGCGCTCCCCACTTGTTGTGGTACCGGCCGCGGAACGACTGCGTGCTCCCGTGCAGGAGGGCGTCGATGAACGACTTCGGCAGCGTCTTGACCGGTGTCTTCATATCGATGCGGTAGTGCGCCGCGAGCGACTGCAGCAGTTCATAGTAGTACTCGCTCGTCGAATTCGCCCACGGCACCACCGCGCCGTCGGAGAGCGACTTGTCCCAATCGATCACTAGATCGGGATCGAACTCCTGACGGAACCCCAGCCCGCTGCACGACGGACAGGCGCCGTAGGGGCTGTTGAACGAGAAGATGCGCGGCTCGATCTCGGGCAGCAGCGATCCGTGATCCGGACACGCAAACAACTGGCTGAAGACGAGCAAGCCCTCAGTCGGATCCTCGAGCACCTTCTTCTTCGCGTTACCGCGTTGCCGCGTCATCGCGTTACCGTCGGTGTCCGGTAGGACGTCGACGTACACCATCCCCTGCCCCAGCTTGAGGGCGGTCTCGAGCGAGTCTGCCAGCCGCGTCTTGACGTCGGGCCGGGTGATGATGCGGTCGACGACGACCTCAATCCAATGCTTCTTGTTCTTGTCGAGGGGGATCTCCTCACGGATCTCGTAGACGATGCCGTCGACCCGCACGCGAGCGAAGCCCTGCCGCCGGAGATCCTCGAAGAGCTGGCGATACTCGCCCTTTCGCCCGCGGACGATCGGCCCCAGGACCTGGATGCGGGATCCTTCGGGCAGTTCGAGGATCCGGTCCACGATCTGCTCGCGGGACTGCCGGCTGATCGGCTTGCCGCAAATGGGACAGTGCGGCTGGCCGATCCGCGCGAAGAGCAGCCGCAGGTAATCGTAGACCTCGGTCACGGTCCCGACGGTGGACCGCGGGTTCCGCGGGGCACCCTTCTGATCGATGCTCACCGCCGGGGAAAGGCCGTCGATGTGGTCGACGTCCGGTTTCTCCATCAGGCCGAGGAACTGGCGGGCGTACGCGGACAGAGACTCTACGTACTTCCGCTGGCCCTCGGCGTAGATGGTGTCGAAGGCGAGCGACGACTTTCCCGAGCCGGAGATCCCCGTCAGGACGACAAACCTGTCTCGAGGAATCTCGACCGTGATGCTTTTCAGGTTGTGCTCGCGGGCTCCGCGAACGATGATCCGATCTAACGGCATCTACACGATCTCCACTGTCCGGAAACTGGGCCTCAGCGACGGCCCCAGCGGCGTCCGCGCCCGGCGTTACGGCGCTGGCCGTTGCCGCCTCCCCGGCGAGCGCCGGCGAAGAACGGCTCGCCCATCCCTTTCTTCAACTCATTGACCTGGTCACGCAGGACCGCCGCCTTCTCGAACTCCAGGTTGGCCGCCGCGCGGCGCATCTCTCGCTCTAACGACTCGATGGTCTTCTCTAATTCCTGCGGTGACAGCATCAGCAGGCGGGCGATGTCCCATGGGACCTTCGCGCGCTGCTGCTCGGCGAGTTTGATCAGCTCCTGCGCGGTCAGCATCTCTTCTGTCGGCTGATACGTCTCAATCTCCTCGGCCACCTGCGCCAGGTCGATGAGGTCGCGGATCGGCTTCACAATCGACTCCGGCGTGATCCCGTGCTCCTCGTTGTACTTCAACTGAATGTCCCGGCGGCGGTTTGTCTCAGCGATCGCCCGCTTCATCGATTCCGTGACGTCGTCGGCGTATAGGAGGACGCGGCCGCTGATGTGCCGCGCGGCGCGGCCCATCGTCTGGATCAGCGACGTCTCCGACCGCAGGAAGCCCTCGCGGTCGGCGTCCAGGATCGCCACCAGCGACACCTCAGGCAGGTCCAATCCTTCGCGCAGGAGGTTGATCCCGACCAGCACGTCGTACGTGCCCAGGCGCAGATCTTTGAGGATCTCCACCCGCTCCAGCGTCTGGATCTCCGAGTGCAGGTAGTGCACTTTCAAGCCCATCTCCTGAAGGTACGCGGTCAGGTCCTCAGCCATGCGCTTTGTCAGTGTGGTCACCAGGGTGCGCTCGCCCTTCTCGGCCTGAGCCTTGATCTCGGCCATGAGATCGTCAATCTGCCCCTTGGCCGGCCGCACCTCCACGTGGGGGTCGACGAGGCCCGTGGGCCGGACGACCTGCTCAACGATCTGCTTGCTGACGGATCGCTCGTACTCCGCGGGCGTGGCCGAGACAAAGACCACCTGGTTGATCATGCGGTCAAACTCTTCCCACGACAGGGGGCGGTTGTCGTACGCGCTCGGCAGTCGGAAACCGAAGTCGACCAGGTTCCTCTTGCGCGAACGGTCGCCCTCGAGCATCCCGTGCACCTGAGGTACGGTGACGTGGCTCTCGTCGATGAACATGAGGTAGTCCTTCGGGAAGTAGTCCAGCAGGCAGCCCGGGCGCTCTCCCGGTGTGCGGCCGTCGAGGTGGCGCGAGTAGTTCTCGATCCCCGGACAGTACCCGACCTCGCGCAGCAGCTCCATGTCGTACTTGCTGCGGAACTCCAGCCGCTGCGCTTCCAGCAACTTCCCCTGGGACTTGAACCATTCGACGCGATCACGCAGTTCTTCCTCGATCGACTTCAGGCCGCGCTCGAGGCGCTCGTCTGTCGTTACCCAGTGCTTGGCCGGCCAGATCGCGATCGCCGCCTTCTCTTCGAGCACCTCGCCGCTGACTGGATTGAGCTCCATGATGCGGTCGACCTCGTCGCCGAAGAGCTCGATACGCACGGCCCGATCCTCGTAGGCCGGAAACACCTCGATCACATCTCCTCGGACACGGAACCGCCCGCGCGCGAAATCGATATCGTTCCGGTCATACTGGATATCCACCAGGCGGCGGAGGATCTCTTCCCGCGTGCGCCGCTCACCCTTGCGGATGAGGACCATGACTTCCTTGTAGTCCTCGGGGCGTCCCAGCCCGAAGATACACGAGACCGACGCGACGACAATCACGTCGCGCCGCTCCATCAGCGCTTTGGTTGCGGCATGGCGAAGACGGTCGATCTCATCATTGATCGAGGCGTCCTTCGCAATGTACAGGTCCGTTTGTGGTACGTATGCTTCGGGCTGGTAGTAGTCGTAGTACGAGACGAAGTACCGGACGGCGTTGGTCGGGAAGAAGTCGCGGAACTCTCCGTACAGCTGGGCGGCCAGCGTCTTGTTGTGGGCGAGCACCAGCGTCGGCCGCTGGATCTGCTCAATCACTCGAGCTGCGGCGTAGGTCTTGCCCGATCCCGTGACACCTAGCAGCGTCTGGTGCCGGTATCCATGCTTCACGCCTTCGACCAACTGAGCGATGGCCTCAGCCTGATCGCCCCGAGGCGGCATGTCAGTGATCATCTCAAATGCAGACACAAGATGGCCTCCAAGTAGGTATCAAGAAATCATAACATCCAGGCGGAAATGCTGGCAACCCGTCCCGGTCAGGACCGGTTTAGGGCTGTTCGGGTTTATCGATCGGGTGTTCGGTGTTGGCGGCCTAATGCGGGTGGAGCTTTTTCCAAAGACCCTCGACCTGCCGCCGAGTTTCCTCGACAGAGCCGGAGTTGTCGACGACCCAGTCGGCCTCTTCGGCCTTTTCGGCGGCGGGCCGCTGGGCCGCAAGGCGGCGCTCGGCATCTTCACGCGAGAGACCGTCGCGGTTCATGAGACGATCGATCTGCCGGTCGCCGTCGGCAGTCACGACGATGACGCCGTCCATCTCGAACGTATCGGGCCCGGTCGTGTCTAGCAGCAGCGGAACGTCAATCAGGACGATCGCGTCTGGACGTTGCTCGCCGATCTGTTCGACTTCCTCCTGGATCCTGCGACGGATCGACGGGTGGGTGATTCGGTTCAGCTTCCGGCGGGCGGTTGCGTCGGTGAAGACGATCTGGCCAAGGCGCTGCCGGTGGATGGTGCCGTCTGGATTCAGAATCTCCTTGCCGAACGCTTCGACGATCTTCCTGTGGACGTCGGTTCCGGGCACAACGACTTCTCGGGCTATCTTGTCGGCTTCAATCACGATCGCGCCAAGCTCTCGGAAGATCTTCGCGACAGTACTCACACCTGTCGCGATGCCTCCCGTCAGGCCGATGACTTTCATTGCAAAGGCTCCATCTCGCTCCAGTTTGGGCCAACCTTGGTGTCCACGCGGAGCCGGACCTTTAAGCGATACGCTCCCTCCATCACCGCCTTCACTTCGGGCGCCAGCGCCCTGACGTCGGACTGCGGGACGTCGAAGAGCAGCTCGTCGTGCACCTGGAGGGTCATCATCGCCTTCGGGAACTTCGGCAGCACCTCGCGGGCCAGGTCGACCATGGCCTTCTTGATGATATCGGCGCTACTCCCCTGGATCGGAGTATTGATGGCCGTCCGTTCAGCGGCCTCGCGGATCGGCCGGTTGCGCGTGTGGACCTCAGAGATGTAGCGGCGGCGGTTCATCACCGTCGTCACGTACCCCGTCCGTTTGACTTCCTCCACGATGTCAAGCATGTACTGCCGGACCTTTGGAAACTTAGCGAAGTACTGTTCGATGTACGCCCGGGCCTCCGTCTTCCCGATACCAAGTTGCGCGGCCAGGCCGAACTCGCTCATGCCGTACGCCAGCCCGAAGACGATGGTCTTTGCGCGCCGACGCAGTTCGGGCGTCACCTTGTCTCGCGGGACGTTGAACATCTCGCTTGCCGTCACCGCATGCACGTCGTCGTCGCGTTCGAACGCCGCCAGCAGACCTGGGTCGTCCGTAATGTGCGCCAACACGCGCAAATCGATCTGAGAATAGTCCGCCGCCAGGACCACGTTCCCCGGCGCAGCCACGATGGCCCGCCGAATCCTGCGGCCTTCCACCCGCCCGGTCGCGGCGAGCGTCTGGTTGAAGGTCGTATGAACGCGTCCGGTCCTGGGACTGACCCGTTGGGGAAGCACGTCGACGTATGTGTTCTTCAGTTTCATGAGCTCGCGGTGGGCGACAATCTTGGCGACGATCTCATGCTGCGGTGCGAGATACTCCAGCACTTCGGCATCGGTGGAGTAGCCCGTCTTGGTCCTTTTCAGCGAAGGGAGCTGCAGCTTCTCGAACAGCACAAAGCCGAGTTGCTTGGGGGAGCCGATGTTAAACTCCGTTCCGGCCAGGCGGTAGATCTCTGCAGCGAGCTCGTTCAGCCGGCGATCGATCTCGGCTGAAAGCGTCTGCAGATAAGGCGCATCGATGGCGACGCCGGCCGCCTCCATCTCGGCGAGCACGGCGGCCAGCGGCATCTCGATCGCCGTGAACAGGTCATAGACCTCGCGCTCCCGCATGCGCTCCTCAAGCACCGGGCGCAGGCGCAGCAGGACATCGGCCACTTCGCACGCCTCGGCGAGAGCATCGCGATCGAGTGCTAGCCCTGCTTCCTGCTCTTCATCGAGGCGGAGCTTCCAGCCGAGGTTCTCCCACGCTGCGGTCCCCACCGTATGCGTCCGGCGCCCGGGGTTGAGCAGATAGGAGGCAACCGCAACATCAAAATCCAGGCCATCCGGCTCGAGGCCAAACCTGCGAAGGGTCAGGAGATCGGCCTTAGCATCACTACTCACTTTGATCGAGGACGATTCAACCATCGGCCGGAGCGCGTCAGGGAACCGATCGCCAGAAATCGGAAGAAACCGCACATCTCCCGGTGACGCGGACAGGGCAATGCCTGTGAGAGGCGCTGCAAGCGGATGGCCCTCTCCTCGTTGCATGAACAGACCGATCTCCCGCGCGCCGGATACTGCCGAAGCAAGTTCTTCCGCACTGGTGACCTGACGGTATTGCCCCTGCGGCTTCGGTTCCTCCACGACCCCGACGCGGTCGATCAGGCTCTTGAACTCGAGTGAGGAGAACAGTTCCTGCAGTCGCTTGCGATCTGGCGCACGCCGCCTCAAGTCCTCCCACGACCACCCCACCGGAACGTCGGTGACGAGGGTCGTCAGATGTTTGCTCTGCAGGATCTGTTCGGAGTGAGACTGGAGCAGTTCGCGCTGTTTGGGTGCCAGGCGGTCAAGTCGCTGCAGCAGATCCTCGACACTCCCGAACTGCTGGATCAATTGGCTGGCGGTCTTCTCCCCGATGCCGGGGACGCCGGGGATGTTGTCTGTGCTGTCGCCTTTGAGCCCCTTGTAGTCGGGTAGCCGGGTCGGATCGAATCCGAAGCGCTGCCGGAATTTCTCGGTGTCGTAGACCGTGGTTTCGGTGATGCCGCGGCTCGTGATCATCACGCGGACGCGTTCATCGACCAGCTGCAGCACATCGAGGTCGCCGGTCACGATCAATACGTCGAAGCCTTCAGCTGCAGCTTTGCGCGCGATCGTCCCCAGCACGTCATCGGCTTCATAGCCTTCGACCTCATAGATGGGAATGGCGAGGGCTTCGAGGACCTCTTTGGCTGTGTTGATCTGCGGCCGGAGGTCGTCGGGCATGCGCTGGCGCGTGGCCTTGTATTCCTTGTAAGTGGTATGGCGGAAGGTTGGGGCCGCCTTGTCGAACGCCGCGGCGACATAGTCCGGCTTCTCCTCGTCCAGAATCTTGAGGAGCATGTTCGTGAAGCCGTACACGGCATTCGTCGGCCGGCCGTCGGTGGTCGTGAAGTACGGGAGGGCAAAGAAGGCGCGGTAGACGAGACCATTGGCGTCGATGAGGACAAGTTTGCGATTGGGAGCCATGACTGATTCGACAGAGCGTGAGTTCGATGATTTTAGCTGATGTACCTATGGGCGGTCATAGGGGCGCAACTCGTTGACGCCTTGAGAATGGACTTCTATACTCGGCTTGCAAGCGCCGGGGTGGCGGAACTGGAAGACGCCCGGGACTCAAAATCCCGTGGGCCGCAATGCCCGTGAGGGTTCGACTCCCTCCCCCGGCACCACCCTCGAACGCACTCTCAGCAAGCAGCCACAGCATCTGTCAGCGGTGGCTTGCGGAAGATGCTGAGATAGGGACGCAAAAAGAATTGGAGAGACCCCGGTCGGCTGAGCAGGCGAGCCGTGTGTCCAACCAGACGCTGCGTGAGGAGCATCACTCCGAGGTTCGCCCACAGGAGCGTTCGGAATCGCCGGCGTTCGCGAACTGCGAACCGTGAGTATCCGGCAGTTGCTTCTTCCAAACTTAGCCGACCCTCCAGCACCTGCTGAATCAGATCCCCACAGGTAAAGCCTGCCAGCACTGCGGTGCGGATTCCCTCGCCCGTCACGGGCAGGCACTGTCCAGCAGCGTCGCCGATCACAAACACTCCGTCGACAACCGGGGAGCGCAGCCCTGAGGCAAGGAAGCCTCCATGAATGTCGCCGATTTGTGCTCCAAAGCGCTCGAGGAATCCGGCCAACGCCGCCCGCAGGTTGCTGCGTCCTAGATAACTCAACACCCCGAACCGCACGCCTCCGTCGCATGGAAACGCCCAGGCATACCCATCGCGGACTTCCGGGAGGAAGTAGAAGTGCAGTCCGGGCTCGAACTCGCGCTCGATCTCCGTCTCAATCCCAAAGGCCATCCACCGGCGATTGACATAGCACGACGCCGGACCGCCAGCCAGGACCGCCCGCCACCCGGTGGCGTCGATGAGGAAGCGTCCTTCAACATCGCCGAAAGATGTCCGGACAACTGAGTAACGTGAATGGTGAATGGTGAATGGTGAATGAACGACACGGCCCAGGACGGTCGCCTGCAGAAACGCTGCTTGCGTGCGCGCGAACGCCTGCCGGCAGAACTCTCGATAGTGGAAGGTGCAGAACGGCTCGGGCAGCGGCCAGACCGCGCGCGATCGTTCCGTGTGGATGACGAGTTGGTCGTGGACTTGCTGAATCGAATTTTCGGCCCCCATCGCCCGAACAAT
>JACPRY010000047.1 GCA_016193565.1 Armatimonadota bacterium | reverse complement strand
TTGAAGACACGCTCAACCTGGCCTGGAAGCTGCTGTCGATGTTCCCGAAAGGCGAGCTCAAACGTGTGAAGGAGGATCACATCGACAGGTACTACTTCGGAGAGCTGA
This sequence comes from Armatimonadota bacterium, assembly GCA_016193565.1. Lineage (GTDB taxonomy): Bacteria > Sysuimicrobiota > Sysuimicrobiia > Sysuimicrobiales > Kaftiobacteriaceae > JACPRY01. The sequence continues at coordinate 3,348 of JACPRY010000047.1, read as the reverse complement.
TGGAAGAGGTGTGGAAGGAGAAGACCCGAGTCTAAGACCCGGGAACCGGGAACGGGGAACAGGGAACGGTAAGTGCGTAGTGACCGTTCCCCGTTCGCCGTTCCCCGTACACGAATCGAGGTAAAGTGCCCGAAGCTGTTTCACCAACCCGGATGAACCTGCTGCAGCGCAAGCAGCAGGCAAGCATTGCGACGCAAGGCGTCGATCTGCTGAGACGCAAGCGCGACGCCCTGGTCGCCGACTTCTTCAACATCGTTCGCAAGTCGCTCGCTGCCCGCGAGCGGCTGACCAAGGCGTGCGAAGAAGCGTACGTCATGCTGGCGCTGGCAAAGGCGTGGGAGGGAGGGGAGGCGCTGGAAGCGGCGGCAATCGCCGACCGCCGCGAGGTGCTCGTGGACATCGAAGTCCGCAACGTTTGGGGTACCAAGATTCCCGAGGTCGAGGTCAAGGAAGTTCGCCGCAACCTCCTGGAGCGCGGTCACAACCCCACGACGACCAGCCTCCGTACGGTCGAGAGCGCCGGCAACTTCGAAGAGGTGCTGCGCGCCATCCTCGAGGTTGCGGCGACCGAGATCAAATTGAAGAAGATCGGCGAGGAGATCAAGAAGACGACCCGCCGCGTGAACGCCCTGGAACAGGTGGTCATCCCGCGCCTGTACGGCGAGATTCGCTTCATCACAGCCGTCCTGGAGCAGCGCGCCCGCGAGGATGTCTTCCGGCTGAAGCGGATCAAGCGGAAACTCGAGGCACGCGAACAGCAACACTAGCGTCTACCCAGTCTGCCCCGTCCTCCCAGTCTTCCTCGTCTAGTGCTGTCTGAGTGAACGATTGCCATTCAGTGTATTATTGAGACTGGGTAGACAGGGGAGACTGGGTAGACGTATGTTGTTAGGCGATCAGGTCCTCCGCACGTTTCGGGTGTCCCGGTGGCAGGTCGCTCTGGCGCTGATCCTCGCGTTCGCGGGTTTCCTCGCGGTGACCCAGATCCGCAATGAGCTCTTGATTCGGGAACAACTAAACGTGCCTTCAGAGCGGTTGGGGGAGCTGGCGTCCCTCCTCAAGCAGCAGGAGCGTAAGCGCGCGTCGCTCGAGGGGGAGATTTCCACGCTGCGCGAGCGGCTGCAGGCCTATGAACAGGGCGTGGTCCAGGGTCGCGAGAAGCTCCAGGAGCTGGGCGTCCAGCTCAGGCGCATGCGGGTGCTGGCCGGACTGACCGCGATGACCGGACCGGGCGTGCTGGTGGAACTGGACGACAGCCCGCTGCCGCTGCGCCCCGGGGACGATCCCAATACGGTCATCCTGCACTACACCGATCTCCAGGTGGTCATCAATGAACTGTGGGCGAACGGCGCAGAGGCGATCGCCATCAACCGTGAGCGCATCGTGTCCACGACGGGCCTCAACTGCGTGGGCACGACCATCCTGTGCAACGCGAAGCGGATGGCGCCCCCGTACCGCATCACCGCGATCGGCGATGCCGAGCGAATGCAGGCCGCGCTCCTGCGGCCCGATGGCAGTCTGGCCACCTTACGGAGCTTCGGCTTCCCGGTCAAAGTGCAGCCCGGAACGCAACTCCTGGTGCCCGCCTATCGCGGCAGCTTTCGCTTCTCGTTTGCCACACCCGCTGAACCGGCCAAGTAGCCGCGGCACGACGATCGGCTGCGGCGTAGAAGGGGGATAACCAGGCATGTGGCTCCCGATCGTGGGCTTGCTCGTCGGCATCTTGCTCGGATCGTTGTATTCTGTCGAAATCCCGCTAGGCATTGTCAAGTACACGGCGATCGCCATCCTCGCGGCCATTGACACGATTCTCGTCTTCGTCTCGGGATTTTTCGCCAACACATTTTTCGCCGCGCTGTTGACGGCGATCGGAGATCTGCTCGGTGTCGACATCTATCTGGGCGCCCTGATCGCGTTCAGTATCCGGATATTTGGCAACGTCGGCTTCATCCGGCGCGATTTGGTCGAAGGCTACTGGCGTGCAACAGATCGCAGGCAGCGTACTCCGGTAGCCGGCGGTCAGCAATAGACCATTCCTGCCTGCTGCCCTCGTCTTTCGAGAGGAGAGTGGCATAGGTGGTTCGGGTCGGGATCAACGGATTCGGGCGGATCGGCCGGCAGTCACTTCGGGCGATGATGGAGCGATATCCCGGCAAGGTCCAGGTGACCGCCATCAACGATATCGCAGATCTCGCGACCAACGCTCATCTGTTCAAGCATGACTCCAACTATGGCACGTTCCCAGGGACCGTGCAGGCGCGCAACGGCGAGCTGCTGATCGGTGAGTGGACGATCCGGGTCTTTTCAGAACGTGAGCCCGCCGCGATCAAGTGGAGTGACGCCGACGTCGACCTGGTCGTGGAGTCCACGGGGCGCTTCACCGCCGCCGAGAAGGCCCGGGGTCACCTCGAAGGCGAGGTCAGGAAGGTCGTGATCAGCGCGCCCGCCAAGGGCGAAGACATCACGCTGAATATGGGTGTGAACCACGACCTGTACGACCCCAAGACACACACGATCGTCAGCAACGGCTCGTGCACCACGAACTGCCTCTCGGTGACCGCGAAGGTGCTGAGCCGCGAGTTCGGCATCAAGCGCGGCTTCATGACCACCGTCCATTCCTACACCAACACGCAGCGCATCCTCGACGTCGTCGGCGAGAACCTCCGGGAGGCGCGCGCCGCCGCGATGAACATCATTCCCGCCGCCACCGGCGCCGCCAAGGCGATTTTCCTTGTGCTCCCGGAACTGAAGGGCAAGATGCACGGGATGGCGCTGCGCGTCCCCACGCCGACCGTCTCGATCGTGGACCTCGTCTGCGAGCTGGACAAGCCCGCCACCGCCTCGCAGGTCAACGCCGCCTACCAGCGGTACAGCGAGGAAGAGATGAAGGGCTACCTCGGGTACAGCGAAGCGGAGCTCGTCTCCATGGATTTCAAGGGGAGTCCGTATTCCGGAATCGTGGACGCCCCGCTGACCACGGTCGTGACCGACAACTTTGTCAAGGTGCTTTCCTGGTATGACAATGAATGGGGTTACGCGTGTCGGGTGGCCGATCTCGTGAATTACATGGCGGAGAAAGGACTCTAAACAACAGGGCTTAGGGCATAGGCCCCAAGCCCTAAGCCCTCGTTTTGTGTCATGCGCAAGAAGACCGTCCGCGACGTTGACGTTAGGAGCAAGCGCGTCTTCGTCCGGGTCGACTTCAATGTGCCGCTGGATGACGGCCGCATCAGTGACGACCGCAGGATCACGGAAGCCCTTCCCACGATCACCTCGCTGCGCCAGCGTGGGGCTCGGGTGATTCTCGCGTCCCATCTGGGACGTCCGGGGGGCAAGGTGGACGATGCG
>JACPRY010000117.1 GCA_016193565.1 Armatimonadota bacterium | reverse complement strand
GTGCGAACCGTGCGCTGAGAGTGAACCGGACGGTCTGCGCGTCGACCGCCGTCACGCTCTTCACGTTCTGGAACGTGAACCCTGCGTACTCGAACGCGCCATGGTGGTACGGATGCTTGGCGTCGGCCTGCCGCTGGTAGTTGAAGACCACGGCCTCAGAATTAAATGGGGTACCGTCGTGGAACCTGACCCCGCGCCGCAGTTTGAACGTCCAGACGAGTCCGTCGGCCGACACCGTCCACGATTCCGCCAGCGACGGTTCGACCTGCGTGGTATCCGGCCTGAAGCGCACCAGCGTATCGAACGCGTTGGACGTGTTGTTGACGGAGAATCCGTCGGTGGCGTCGTGTGGATCGAGCGTCACGGCGTCCTGCGCCTGCCCGAAGACCAGCGTCCCGCCCACCCGTCCACACGACTTGGCATCCCAGGATGACTTTGGGGCGCCGGCACCGGGCGCAGACAGCAGCGACAAAACGAGCAGCACCGCAGGAACTACAACAATACGAATCAATCGATGGTGCAACCGAATCCCTCCTTTGTGCGAATAGATGAAGACTACCACCCTTCGTGGACGCGTTAGGTATTCGCGCAGGCACAGCCCAGTCCTGCCCTTGCTGAGGAGGTCGAGCGAGGCGGGACCGGTGATTCTTGCAAGTTGCGTAGAATGAAAGGAGACGGCATTGTGCTGGAGAAGTAGGCAGCGTCCATTGCAATCGTCCTGATGGTGAAGCGAATTCGGGCATCGGTGTCCAGGGACGCCGGTGACAGGGAGGCAGAAGTGATGAGCAAGCGTCTGTGGGTGCTGTTATCGATTCTCCTGATCGTTGTCTGCGGTGTGGCGGCCTGCCAGCGCCGGCAGGCGCAGCAGACATTGGAGACGCAGGTCGGTGACCTCGGCGGCCGGGAGATCAAGATCGGGAGCGACACGACCTACCCGCCGTTTGAGTTCGTCGATGAACAGAAGAACATCATCGGTTTTGACCCCGATCTCATTGCCGAGATCTGCAAGCTGGCCAACTGCAAGCCGAAGTTCACGACGGCGGCGTGGGACGGGATTTTCGTCGCGCTGTCGCAGGGACAGTTCGACGCGGTGGTGTCCGGGGTGACCATCACCGAAGAGCGGAAGAAGACCGTGGACTTCACCGACTCCTACCTGCGCTACGGCCAGGTTGTGCTTGTGCGCAGCGACGAGACGGCGATAACTGGGCTGGATACCCTGACGGGGAAGACGGTCGGCGTTCAGACCGGCACGACCAATGACGAGAAAGCGACCTCGCTGCAAAAGGAAGGGAAGGTTGGCACGGTCAAGCGCTACGACACGTTCGATGTGGCTGTGACTGCGCTGATCAACAAGGATCTCGACGCCGTGATCATCGACAGCCCGGCCGCTGATGGCTTCATCGCGACAAATCCGGGGAAGCTGCAGAAAGCAGGCGAGACGTTCACGAGCGAGGATCTTGGAGTCGCCGTCAAGAAGGGCGACACCGCGCTTATCAACAGCTTCAACGCCGCGCTGAAAGTCCTGAAGGACAACGGCACTCTGGACCGGCTCTACAAGAAGTGGTTCGAGGAGTTCAAACCCGGACAGAAATAGCGGCCGAAGTCGGTACAGGGAAGCGCTGGATCGGGAAGAAGCGAACAGGGGAGCAGAAGGCTCCCCTGTTTGTTTTTGGAGCAAGGGACGATCGGTCCGATGAGTGAGGCTGAGCGCGGCATCATCCCCTCCACTGCCGTAAGCCCTCCGGCGCGAGGTCGGCTGCTGCCGCTAGGGCTTGAGGCGGTACCGTGGTGGGCGCTTGTACTCCTCCTGGCGGGCCTGCTCATCACCTTTGGGATCAGCACCTCACAGGTATACAAGGACACCCTGGCTTTCCTGTGGAGCGGCGTCGCGCTCACGTTGCGCCTGTCGGTCTCGGCCTACGCTCTTGCTCTGGTGTTCGGCCTGGTGGCCGGGTTGATGCGTATCTCCAAACAGCCGGTCCTCTATACTGTGAGCACGCTGTACGTTGAGGTGATCCGCGGCGTTCCGCTCCTGGTGCTGTTGATCTACATCGCGTTTGTCGCGGCACCGCTGGTCTCCGAAGCGTCGGCTGCCCTGCTGACCCGCGCCGGTCTGCCATCGGCCGCGACCTTCGTTCGGGGGATGGTGCGTAGCGATATGAACCGCGCGATTTTAGGCCTGGCGGTCGGCTACGGCGCGTATCTCGCGGAGATCTACCGAGCCGGGATCGAATCCATTCCCAAAGGCCAGATGGAAGCCGCGAGGTCGTTGGGGATGACCTACTGGCAGTCGATGCGGCACATCGTCCTGCCGCAGGCGATCCGCGTGGTTCTGCCGCCCCTGGGCAACGACTTTATTGCCATGCTGAAAGACTCCGCGCTGGCCTCAGCGATCGCCGTGCCGGAGCTGACCCAGACCGGGCGCCTACTGACTGCGCGAACGTTTCGTGCGCTCCAGACCTATAACATGGTGGCCTTGTTGTACCTCACGATGACGCTCGTTGGCTCACTGGGCGTGCGTGCACTGGAGCGGTGGGCGGCAAAAGGAAAACACTGACGTGAATCGTGAATGGTGAATGGTGAATGGTGAATGGTGAATCGTAACTGCGACCGAAAGGTACTTGACCATTCACTATTCACTATTCACCATTCACGGTATAATCTCCGTGCACGGGCGGTTAGCTCAGGTGGCTAGAGCGCATCCTTGACATGGATGAGGTCGCAGGTTCAAGTCCTGCACCGCCCACCATTCGACTCGCCCACCTTCGGTGGGCTCGCTCATGGCCTCCGGCCATTCAGCTCTCCTACCTCTGGTGACTCGCTAGGAACCCCGCATCGCTTTCGGAGTAACGAAAATTGGGACGGCGAAGCTCTCTCTGAACTGCGGCACTGTCATGTCGATGTCTTTTATCCCTTCCTTGTACTTCCGCAGGTAAGTCTTAACCCTGGCTGCTGGTGGCGGTTCCTCCAAGATTACCGCATCACCGATCAGGACGCCGACCTCATCGCCGTCTTCATCTGTGTTGAAACTCAAGGCCACTCTCGGGTTCTGCGCAATGTGCCGCAACTTGGCCTTGTTTCTTTCGCTGAAAATCAAGACCGTCTGACCGTCCCAGTGAAACCAGACCGGTCTGGGTTGGGGAGTATTATGCGAATCGACGGTTGTGAGCCAGATGATCCTTTCTTTACGAAGGCGGCGATTGACTTGCCGCCCGAATCCCGATTTGAAGTCAAGCATCGGGCTGCCTCCAATTAGTCAGCGTCGACCAGCGTCCCTCATTATAATCTGTGTCAGTGATGCAGGCGTGAGCAAGCACTGACCCCTACGCTACCGATAACATTGGAAGCTGCCCCGTTCGAAAACCTGACGGCAGGAGTCTGCGTTCTCCGTCCAGCAAATCGTCAGGGAGTCCCTATTTCACAACACCGCTGATCGTTGTCATCTCGAGAATTTGTGAGGTAGGACGTGCGGGCGGTCGTGCAGCGTGTCCGTGAGGCGCGGGTTCAGGTCGACGGCGAGACCGTGGGTGAAATCGGACCCGGCTGCGTGGTGCTCATCGGCGTCCGCACGACCGACACGCAGGCAGAGGCGACCGCGCTGGCCGAGAAGGTCGCCAATCTGCGCATCATGGAAGATGACGAAGGGAAGATGAACCGATCGATTCTGGACACGGGCGGCGCGGTGCTCTCAGTGTCGCAGTTCACACTCTACGGCGACACCCGCAAGGGCCGGCGGCCGAGTTTCATCGATGCGGCGCCGCCGGAGCAGGCCGAGGTTCTCTATGATGTATTTAACGCACGCCTGCGGACGCTGGGGATCCCGGTCCAGACCGGGCGGTTCAGAGCGATGATGGTCGTGGAGATTCACAACGACGGACCTGTAACGTTACTACTTGATACTGAGGCATTATGACGGAGCAACTGCTCGACCTGACGATCGCCACGCAGACCGTGCTGCGCTTCGCGGCCTCGCCCGGGGCGCTGCAGCCGCGCCTGCCTTTCCCGTGGCAGGTTGCCTCCGCGCCGTCAGGTGCGTCGAAAGGGGCGAATCTGTCGCTTCTCTTCAACGACGCGCTGCTGAACCAGGATTCTGAAGGGAACCCGACCGAGGATGTCACCAGCCGCTACATCGGGTTTGCCATTCCTGCGCGTCATCCTGAGACCGCGGAGGAAGCCGGCTTCAACTTCCGGATCCTGACTGCGCACCCCAAGGGCGTGCCCGGGAAGTACAAGACGGCGCGGCTGGGGACGGTGCTGCGAGAGTTCTACGCGAAGGGGAACGACCTCGACGCGACCGTCACGGAGCGGTTCCGGTTCCGCGACCCCGCCGGAGGATCAGTGGAACTCCAGCTGCAGTACCGGCGGGGCGTCCCAGAGCGCGTCATGACGCAGGGCAACGTCCGCTCTATTGTCGATCCGTCGATTCTCAGGATCTACAAGGTCCATCAACTGATCGACGTTGTCCGCAGCGTGCCCCAAGGCATCGACCGGGTTCTGAGCTACCAGCTGCGCGTCACCGTGCCGGAGTTCGCCGATCTCTTCGATGGCACAGAGCAGCTCGTCAGCCTCACGATCGTCCCCTGGTACGTGCGGCAGGTATTCGGACGCGCTCCAGCAGGCGGGCCTTAAGTCCAGTACCATGCCCTCTCCCTTGTGGGGAGAGGGAGGGGGTGAGGGTATCAATGT
>JACPRY010000116.1 GCA_016193565.1 Armatimonadota bacterium | reverse complement strand
CCGCCTCCGCCGCCCGCTCGGGATGCGGCATGAGACCGACGACGTTTCCCGCCTCATTGCAGATGCCGGCGATATTGCGGGCCGCCCCGTTCGGGTTGGCCTTCTCACCGATCTCGCCTTCGGCATCGCAGTAGCGGAAGAGGACGCGTCCACTCCGCTCCAGCTCCTCCAGAATCGTATCGGGAGCAAAGTAGTTGCCCTCGCCGTGGGCGACCGGCATCTGGAGGACCTGGCCCTCGCGCAGTTTCCACATCATCGGCGACCGAGTCGATTCGACCCGCATCCACACGGGCTGGCATCGAAACTGATGCGAGTGGTTCCTCAGCATCGCGCCGGGAAGCAGTCCCGCCTCGAGGAGCACCTGGAACCCGTTGCAGATTCCGAGAACGGGCCGGCGGGTTTGCGCAAAGGCCTTCACTGAGCTCATGATCGAGGACATCGCAGCAACGGCGCCGGCGCGGAGGTAGTCGCCATAGGCAAACCCGCCGGGCAGGATGAGGCAGTCGACATTGTCCACCGACCTGTCGGCGTGCCAGAGTTCGACGACATCCTGGCCGAGCACGTTGCGGAGCACATGGACGCAGTCCTGATCACAGTTGCTGCCGGGGAAGACAACGACACCGAACTTCACTGACGGGCCTCGGGCTTCGGGCTTCGGGCTTCGACAAGCACTGAGTCCTCTGTCGCGTCATCGCGTTGCCGCGTTGCCCCGTTGCCGTGAAGGATGTGCCATTCCTCAATCAGTGGGTTGGCCAGAAACCGCTCACACATCTGATGGATCTCTTCTGAGGATGTTGAGTCCGGCATCATGATCTCAATGTGCTTGCCGACCCGCACCTCGGAGACGTCCTCGTAGCCGAGCGCATGCAGCCCCTGGCGCACGGCCTGACCTTCCGCATCAAGCACGCCCGGCTTGAGGGTGATGACAATCCGGACCGTCGACATGTGCCTCGCCCCCTCGGTCATTGCGAGGAGCGTAGCGGCAAAGCAATCTCGTTCGGCTGAGATTGCTTCGCTTCGCTCGCAATGACACGTAATGTATTGCCGGTGAGTCTCCGGTAAGTCTCGCGATACCGTTCCCGCGTCGCTTCGACCACGTCGTCCGGCAGCGACGGCACCGGCGGCTCGTGGTTCCAGCCGATCTCGTTGAGATAGTCGCGAACGAATTGCTTGTCGAATGATGCCAGAGACCGAGGGTATTGCGCTGCGTCCCAGTACCGTGACGAATCCGGCGTAAGCGCTTCGTCGATCAGCACGAGCCGGCCGTCGTCGAAGCCGAACTCGAACTTGGTGTCGGCAAGAACCAGTCCGACCTGCCGGGCGTGCGCGGCGGCCCGCCGGTACAGCGCCAGGCTCAGATCACGGAGGGCCTGGGCCGTCACCACGCCGACCAGACCGGCCAGCTGTTCGAACGTGATGTTCTCGTCATGGCCGTGGCTGGCTTTGGTGGCCGGGGTGAAAATCGGCGCCGACAGAGCATCCCCGTTCCGCAACCCTGCCGGCAGTGGCTCTCCAGCCACCGTCCCCGTACGCCGGTATTCATCCCAGGCCGAACCGGTAATGTACCCTCGAACGACGCATTCAGCATCGATGCGATCACAACGCCGCACGAGCATCGTGCGGCCTTCGAGGATCGCGCGGTCTACGCGGGCGAGGTCCCTCAGGCGCCCGCGGATCTCGTCTATGTCGGTCGTGATCATGTGATTGAGAACGATAGGCCGGGTGAAGTTGAACCAAAACGCCGACAGCTGGGTGAGGATGCGTCCCTTGTCCGGGATCGGCGTCGGCAGCACATGGTCAAACGCTGACAGCCGGTCCGTGGCAACAATCAGCAGGTCGCCGTCCGCTTCGTAGACATCGCGCACCTTCCCGCGCCTATATAAAGGAAGGGGGAGTTCAGTCTCAATGACAGGACGGGCCTCGGGCTTCGGGCTTCGGGCTTCGACATCCACGCCGGACATTATGCCGCTCCTTGGTGTCGACCTCGGAATCCCGACTCGCTCCAGGATTTCATCCACGTATCGCAGGTAATGTGAAAGGTTGAACAACTCGTCCAGTTCGTGCTCGGTGAACTTGCCAGTCCTCAAGAGTGCTCCGCGGAAGGTCTCATGACCCTCGAGTGCAACCGTCGAGGCGTCCTGGACGATCGCGTAGGCCTCATCACGGGAGAGACCCCGATCCAGCAACGCCAGCAGCACACGATGACTGAAGACGAGTCCGCCGGTCCGTTCGAGATTCGCGTGCATTCGGTCGGGATGCACCGTAAGGCCGTTCAGGACGAACGCCATCTTCCGAAGCATGTAGTGCAGGAGCGCGGTCGCGCCGGGGAGGGCGATGCGTTCGGCGGAGGAATGGGAAATGTCCCGCTCCCCCCACAGCGCCTGATTCTCAAAGCCTGTCTGTGCATAACCACGAACGACCCTGGCCAGTCCGGCGATCCGCTCGGAGATGATGGGGTTGCGTTTGTGCGGCATCGCAGAAGAACCGGTCTGGCCCATCAGGAACGGCTCTTGGAGCTCGCCGATCTCGGTGCGTGCAAGAGTGCGGATCTCGGTCGCCATCTTCTCGAGCGTTCCACCAAGAATAGCGAGAGCGGCCAGGTACTCGGCGTGACGATCGCGCTGCAGGATCTGGGAAGACACTGCCGCAGGCACGAGCCCGAGCGCGCGGCACACGTGGGCTTCAACCTCCGGGGTGAGGTGGGCATACGTGCCGACCTCGCCCGAAATCTTGCCGACGGCCACTGTCTCCCGGGCGTGGCGCAGACGCTCGAGGCCCCGCTCCATCTCCGCAACCCACAGCGCCGCCTTCAATCCAAAGGTCGTCGGCTCGGCCTGCATCCCGTGCGTTCGTCCGGCCATCACGGTGTACCGGTGCGCATCTGCCAGACGGCGCAGCGCCTCCGCGACGGTCCGCGCCTCACGATCGAGCAGATCGATGGCCCGCATCATCAGGACTGACAGCGCGGTGTCCACGACATCAGAAGAGCCCAACCCTTTGTGCAAGAACCTCGCATCGTCGCCGGTCTCCTCGGCGACGGAGCGGAGAAACGCGACCACGTCATGCTGCGTCTCCGTCCGCTCGATCTCGTCGATGCGCGCGGGAGTCCCCATCTTCGCCTGCCGCCGCAGCCGGCGCGCCACTTCGGCCGGCACGAATCCAAGCGCTGCCTGTGTCTCGCAGACCAGCAGCTCGATCTCGAGCCACACCGAGAACTTGGTCTCTGGCGACCACAGTTCGCGCATTTCCGGGGTTGTGTAGCGGTCGATCATGCCCGACCTCCGGGAACCGGGAGCCGGGAACCGGGAACCGTATCCTGATCCCTGGTCCCTGGTCCCTGGTCCTGTAGTTGTATGAGGGCCTCCCTCACCTGGCCGACGCCGACAATCGAGACCGGTACGCCGACTAGCTGCGAAATGCGGTCGAGAAACGCCCGCGCCTGATCGGGCAGGTCCTCCAGTGTGCGCGCGTTTGCGGTGCGCGTCCAGCCGGGCAGTTCCTCGTAGACCGGCTCGACACGCGCCATCACCGCCGTGTGCGGGACAGCATCGAGCAGCCGCCGGCCATCGCGATAGGCCACACACACTTTCACTGTTTCGAACGCATCGAGCACATCGAGCTTCATGACCGCGAGCTCGGTGAATCCGGACACTTCGGCTGCGAACCTGGCCGCGACACCGTCGAACCAGCCGCAGCGGCGCGGTCGTCCCGTCGACGCGCCGTACTCCTGGCCGATCTCTCGCAATCGCGTCCCCATCTTGTCCTTCATCTCTGTCGGCATCGGACCGGCACCGACGGCGGTCGTGTATGCTTTGACGACACCGATGATACGGGAGATGCGCTGCGGCGGGATGCCGGCGCCGGCCGCCGCGCCTCCGGGCAGGCAGGTCGAGGACGTCACATAGGGATAGACGCCCCAGTCCAGATCGCGCATCACTCCGAGCTGGCCTTCGAGGAGGATCGCGTCATCGCGGCGGAGCGCTGCCTGCACGAGCGCGTGGGTGTCAACGACCAGCGGGGCGAGCCGCTCGCTCCACTCCTCGCAGAGATACCAGATCTCGCCTGGGGTAACCGTGCGTCCAAGCAGCACGGTCATCCGGCGCGCGACCTCCGCCAGGCGTTCCTGTAGGAACTCGGGCTCGAGCAGATCGCCCGCCCGGATGCCAAAGCGAGCAGCCTTGTCTGCATAGACCGGCCAGATGCCGCGCCGGGTCGTGCCGTGCGCCTTCCGGCCGCGGGCAACTTCTTCGCGCTCATCTAGCTCGACATGAAATGGAAACACGAGATGCGCGCGGTCGGAGACGCGGAGGCGTCCGATGGTGATCCCGGCGTCTTCCAGCACGTCAAGCTCTTCAAACAGTGCCGGAGGATTGACGACGACGCCGGGTCCGATGATGCACTCGACGTCCGGGTGTGTGATCCCTGAGGGCACGAGGTGCAGGCGCAGCGTGCCGTGCGCACCGACGACCGTATGCCCGGCGTTGTTGCCACCGTTGAAGCGGATGACCATATCGGCGGATGCGGCGAGGGCATCGACGACTTTCCCCTTCCCCTCGTCGCCCCAGTGCCCGCCGACGATGGCGGTGACCGGCATGTCAAACGCTCCGTGACTCGTGACTCGTGACTCGTGACTCGAAAACGCCGGGTGACTTTTCCTCGATCTTGCGGGCCATCTGTTTCTTGAACTCCTCGAGGCGCCTGCGGAGGTCAGGGTCTCCGGTCGCCAGGATCTGGACGGCAAGTATCGCGGCATTGCGAGCGCCCCAGGTCCCAACCGACACAGTCGCAACAGGAACTCCCGGGGGCATCTGCACAGTCGAGAGCAGCGCGTCCAGTCCGCCGAGCCCGGTCGCTTCCAACGGCACGCCGATCACAGGCAGTACTGTGCGTGCGGCGAGCGCACCCGCGAGGTGTGCCGCCCCGCCGGCGGCGGCGATGAGCACGCAGATCCCGCGCGCTTCGACCGTCTGGGCGTAGCGATCAAGCCGATCGGGAGAGCGGTGCGCAGACGCGACGATCATCTCGAACGGCACGTGAAACTCCGCGAGCGTCCGCGCCGCCTCTTCCATGGCCTCACGGTCGGAGTCGCTGCCCAACACGATCCCGACCAACGGGCTTCGGGCTTCGGGCTTCGGGCTTCGAAACTGCTCCATCACGCCGTAACCTCCTCGGCCACCGAGACGCGTCGGCCAATGTCTCGGCGATAGTGCATGCCATCAAAATGAATGCGGGCAACGCCGGTATACGCGCGATCGACGGCATCCTCCAGGGTGTCTCCGGTTCCGACGACGTTCAGGACGCGTCCGCCGGCCGTGAAGGGACGTCCATCGGATTCGGCTGTTCCGGCGTGAAATACGAGAACGCCTCCCGCATCGTCGAGTCCCAAAATGGGCCGGCCGGTCTCTGCGTGTCCCGGATACCCTCGTGAGGCGAGCACCACGCAGGCAGCTGCGCCGTCCTTCCATCTGAGAGAGGGCGTTCGTCCGTCCAGAAGATCGATCATGGCTTCGGTCAGATCGCTGTCGAGCAGCGGGAGGATCGCCTGGGTCTCCGGGTCGCCGAAGCGGCAGTTGAACTCCAGCGCCTTCGGACCGTCGTCAGTGACCATCACTCCGGCATAGAGCACACCGGCGTACGGACGGCCCTCGCGTTCCATGGCCCAGAGTGCGGGCTCGATGATGGCTTCCACCACCTCAGCCGCAACCGCCGGGGGAACCGTGCCTGGAACAATCGCTCCCATCCCGCCGGTATTCGGACCCTGGTCGCCATCGAAGGCCCGTTTGTAATCCTGAGCGGGCAGCAGCGGAACCACGCCGCGAGGTCCTACCAGCGCCAGGATGCTCGCCTCAGAGCCTGTGAGCCGTTCCTCGATGACGATACGCGAGCCCGCGTCCCCGAACTTCCTCGCAACCATGAGATCAAAGATCGCGCGCTCGGCTTCAACTGAGTCATTGCAGACCACGACACCTTTGCCGGCCGTCAGCCCGTCGGCTTTGACGACCTGAGGGCGGTTCAACGCGCGAGCATAGGACATCGCATCGGCGGGGCTAGTGAAGACTTCAAACGGTGCCGTGGGAATGTCGCAGCGCGCCATGAGCTGCTTGGCAAACACCTTGCTGGACTCAATCTGTGCCGCTGCCTCCGCCGGTCCGAAGATCCGAAGCCTCTGTGCCTGGAACGCGTCCACGATGCCGGCGGCGAGAGGCGCTTCGGGACCAACGACCGTGAGGTCAATCTGCAACTCCGAAGCAGATGCCGCCAGACTCGGGACGTCTGAGGAGTCAATCGGAAGGCATCGGGCAAGCGGGGCGATGCCGGGATTGCCAGGTGCGGCGTAGACCTGTGCGGCGGTCTCACCCTGGCGGAGCTGCCGCACCAGGGCGTGCTCCCTGCCCCCAGCACCTACGACCAGAACGCGCAAACGGCCCTCACAATGTTCGGATTTATGGTCCAGATGAGGGCAGTTCAGCCAAAGCAAACCACCCGGCCAACCAGAATCTTATACGATCCAGAGTGATAGTGCAACATAGTTCGTGTTTTTCAGAAGGATAAGCACGTCGGTGTGCAGGATATTACGGATCTTGGTGCCAAAACGAAAAGGGCTCCGGAAAGAGACCGAAGCCCTTCGAATGGCTACTGGCTTGCGTCCTACATAGGCGGCATCGGTGGAGCGCCCGGCATCCTCTCCTCCTCCTCCTGCTTCTCCACCACCATCGCCTCGGTCGTCAGCATCAGAGACGCGATGCTGGCCGCATTCTGCAGCGCCGAGCGGACGACCTTGGCCGGATCCACGATGCCTGCCTTGGTCATATCCTCGAACTTCCCGGTCAGGACGTTATAGCCGATCCCCGGCTTCTGCTCCTTCTGGTGCTCCACAATGAGCCAGCCTTCCTGGCCGGCGTTGACCGCCAGCTGGTGGGCGGGCTCGAGCAGCGCCTTCGCCACCAGGCCGACGCCGATCTTCTCGTCGCCTTCGGCCTCCATCTTCTCCAAGCCCTTGGCGGCCTGGACCAGGATGCTACCGCCGCCCGGGACGATGCCCTCTTCGACCGCCGAGCGCGTCGCGCGCAGCGCATCCTCGGTGCGGGTCTTTCGGTACTTGAGCTCCGCCTCGCTCGGCGCGCCGACTTTGATGACGGCCACGCCGCCGGAGAGCTTGCCCAGGCGCTCCTGCAGTTTCTCTCGGTCGTAATCGGAATCGGTCTCCTCGATCTGCTTGCGCAGCTGACCGATCCTCTTCTGGATGACGTCCTGGCTGCCGGCGCCGCCAACGATGATCGTCTCCTCCTTGCGGATGCGCACCTGCTTCGCGCGTCCCAGCTTGGAGAGATCGATCAGTTCCAGCTTCAAGCCGAGCTCTTCGGAGATGACCTGACCGTTGGTGAGGATCGCGATGTCATCGAGGACCGCCTTCCGTCGCTCGCCGAACGCGGGCGCCTTCACCGCCACCGACTGCAGGGTGCCCCGCAGTTTGTTCACGACGAGCGTCGCGAGGGCCTCACCCTCAAGATCCTCCGAGATGATCAGCAGGGGCCGGGTGACCTGCGCGATCTTTTCGAGGACCGGCAGGAGGTCTTTGATCGCCGAGATCTTCTTGTCGGTGATGAGGAGGAACGGCTCCTCCAGCACCGCCTCCATCTTCTCGGGATCGGTCACGAAGTACGGGGAGATGTAGCCCTTGTCGAACATCATCCCCTCGACGACCTCCACCGTCGTCTCGATCCCTTTGCTCTCCTCGACGGTGATCACGCCGTCCTTGCCCACTTTGTCCATCGCGTCGGCGATCAGGGTGCCGATGTCGGGATCGTTCGCGGAGATGCTGGCCACGGACTGAATGGCTTCCTTGGTCTCGACGGGCTTCGCACCCCTGCGGACCTCTTCCACCGCCGCCGCGACGGCCTTGTCGATGCCGCGCTTGAGCCCCATGGGATTTGCGCCCGCAGCGACCATCTTCAGGCCTTCTCGGATCAGCGACTGCGCCAGAATCGTCGCGGTGGTCGTCCCGTCGCCGGCCACGTCCTCCGTCTTCGTTGCGACCTCGCGCACGAGTTGCGCGCCGGCGTTCTCGAACGGGTCCTCGAGTTCGATCTCCTTCGCCACGGTCACGCCATCGTGGGTGATCGTGGGCGAGCCAAACTTCTTTTCAAGCACGACGTTGCGGCCCTTGGGCCCGAGCGTGATTCTGACGGCGTCGGCCAGCTTGTTGACGCCGCGCTCCATCGCCCGCCGGGCCACCTCGCTATAGGCGAGAATCTTCGCCACCTACTTCACCTCCACGCAAAATCGGGAACGGCGAACCGGGAACGGGGAACCGTTACGAACAATCGGTTCCCGGTTCCCGGCTCCCGGTTCCCGTTATTTCTTCACACCGGCAGGCTCGCGTTGCACGACGGCGAGAATATCGCTGTGGCGGAGGATCAGGTACTCCTGCCCTTCGATCTTGACCTCGGCGCCCGAATACTTGGCGTACAGGACCCGGTCGCCGGCCTTCACGTCCAGCGGGATGCGCTTCTCGCCCTCCTGATCCCAGTCGCCCGGGCCGACGGCCACAACCTCGCCGTGCACCGGCTTCTCCTTCGCCGTATCAGGAAGCACGATCCCGCCCTTCGTGCGCTCTTCTTCCTCAAGCGGTTTGACCACGACGCGGTCGCCAAGCGGCCGCAGATTCATCATGTTCCCCCCCTTTAACCAGTTACTTGCAACCCAGTGGGAATTTTAGCACTCTCAGAGATGGAGTGCTAAGCTATTTCTCGATTTTGCTTTGAATTTCCTTGGCCTCATCCACTCTCCGCGACTGACGAACGTCGCTATCTGAAGTTAACTTCAGGCCGGCTCCTCCCCCACGATGAAAAGCGTTGCAGGACCTGATACTCACAGGGTTATTCACATTATCCACAGGGGATCTGTCCTCACCCGGGCAAGACAGAAAACCGGATGAAATATGGCCGATCCAGGGGAATTGTTCGCATTTCATGCCACTGGCAGGTCACTATAGGCTGAAAGTGACAGGTCGTCGCGGTGTCTTCGGCTGAGGCGGAAGTAGCCGGCGGCCGCAATCATGGCCGCGTTGTCCGTACACAGCACAGGCGGCGGGATCACCAGGCGGTATGCCCGCTGTCCGCAGGCCGCCTGCATCAGCGATCGCAACGTGGAGTTGGCTGCCACGCCACCGGCCAGAAGCACAGTGTTGGGACGCACGCTCCGGGCCGCGGCCATCGTCTTGTCGACGAGCACTGCGGCGACGACGTGCTGCAGGCTTGCAGCGAGGTCCGCGCGCCATGAGGGATCGGCCGGGCGCCCCTTTCGCAGGGCCAGCAGCGCCGCGGTCTTGAGGCCGCTGAAGGAAAAATCGAGCGAGTCATCTGCCATCGGCAATGGGAGCGGGACGCCTCGGGGATCACCCCGGCGGCCCAGGCGGTCCAGCTCAGGTCCGCCGGGATAGCCCAATCCCATCGCCCGGGCGATCTTGTCGAACGCTTCGCCGGCTGCGTCGTCGCGCGTGCGGCCGAGCACCTGGTAGGCGCCGTGATCCCGCATGGCGACCAGATCCGTGTGCGCGCCCGAGACGATTAGCGCCAGCGCGGGAAACGTGATGTCCGGTTCGGTCAGGAAACTCGCGTAGATGTGCCCCTCGAGGTGATTCACACCCACAAGCGGGCGGTCGAGACTGAGCGCGAGACCCTTGGCGGCGGCGACGCCGACCGTAAGCGCGCCAACCAATCCCGGTCCGTGGGTGACAGCAATGCCCTCGATGTCAGCGAGCGTCAGAGAGGCCTGGTCGAGCGCCTCGTCGAGCACGGGAAGGAGCCGCTCCACGTGTTTGCGCGCGGCGAGTTCGGGGACGACGCCGCCGAATCGGCGGTGGAGTGAAGCCTGCGAGGCGATGACGTTGCTGCGGATCGTGCGGCCATCCTCAACAACGGCCGCCGCAGTTTCGTCGCAAGAGGTTTCGATACCGAGGACGATCACGACTAACGTGAATAGTGAATCGTGAATCGTGAATAGCAACTACCAAACAACCAACGGATCGAAAGGGACTTCGATTCACCATTCACCATTCACCATTCACTATTCACCATTCACTATTCACCATTCACTATTCACCATTCACGTCTGTGTCGAGATTGGCGCGCAATTCCTTGAGGCGATCCCTGAGGGTCCGATCGAGAAGGTTGCCCGTCCACATGATGATCGCATCTTCCCGGTTGTCGCTGTAGTAGGCCTTGCGCGTGCCGATCTCGCGGAACCCGTACTTCTTATAGAGCTTCTGGGCGGTGAGGTTGCTGCGGCGGACCTCGAGCGTCATCCACCGCGCGCCGCGCTCGACGGCTGCATCGATGAGCACGAGGAGCAGCCGCTCGCCGATGTGCATACCGCGATATTTCGGGTCGACCGCGAGCGTGGTGACGTGGGCCTCGTCGAGAATCACCCACATCCCGCAGTAGCCGACAGTCTCATCGTCCACTCTGGCGATGAAGTACGACGCCAGGCGATTCTCCTTCAGCTCGTGCACGTACGCGTCGCGCGGCCACGGCGTGGGGAACGATTCGCGCTCGATCTCCAGCACGCGCTGGAGATGCACCGCAGTCATTGGCTCGACGTCGACGCGTACCAGCTGCTTCATCTTGTAAACCCACTATCTTCATTCTTGCCTCGTTTCCTCGTTTCCTAGTTTCCCGTTTCCGCGGTTACGTGACGGGCGCTCGGGCGTAGACCGGCCAGAGGTAGTACAGGTCATCGTGTTCGCCGCGAGCAAGCCGCTGCCAAGCCAGCCGGCCGACGTGCACCGCGCGTGGCGCCCACTGCGCTTTCGGCGCGATAATCGCCCGGCGACCAAGCCCCGCGGCAATCCCGCCGGCGTATGTTGCGAGCGCATCTCCGGCAAACGTCACCTGCTCGTCCGCCGGCAACCAAGCGAGGACCTGATCTAGGGGCGCCACCAGATCGTCGCGCAGCCGCCGTGGCTCCGCCCCGTCTCGAGCGAACAATGCCGCCGCCACCTCGCCCCTCCGCGCGTCAAGCATCGGACAGATGGCGCCGGTTGCCTCGACGCCCGCCGCCAGGGCCGCAAGTGTCGAGACGCCCGCCGCCGGCACCCGTCGCGCCCTCGCCCAGGCAGCCGCTGTCGCGATGCCGATCCGCAGGCTCGTGAATCCGCCCGGGCCGACCGAGACGGCGATCCCTTGAACCTGGGCGGGCTGCCAGTCCGCATCTGCCAGCAGACGCTGGATCGCCGGGGCAAGCCACTCCAGGTGGCGCCGGGGGACCTCCTCATCGATGGATCGCACGGGGCGATCGTCCTCTAGCAGAGCCACGCTGCCCAGCGACGTTGCGGTTTCGATGGCGAGGATGCGCATGATGACAGGGCTTCGGGGCTTAGGGCATAGGGCGTAGTCGAGACGCGACAGTCGCGTAGCGGGCGCCGTTCGGGACAAATTCGAACTGGCGTGTATCACCGTCATCCATGAATCGGATCGTGACCCAGAGGTGTTCCTTCGGGAGCCAGCGGGCTGCCTTTTCTGCCCACTCGATGACGACGATGCCGGGCCGCTCCAGAATCTCGTCCAGCCCGATGTCCTCGATCTGACGCGGCGTGTCGAGACGATACAGGTCGACGTGGTAGATCGGAACCGGTCCGGAGTATTCGCGGACCAGCGTGAACGTCGGACTTGCGACATACCCGGAGGCGCCCACGCCCTCGGCGATCCCGTGGGCCAGCGCCGTCTTCCCGGCCCCCAGGTCTCCAGAAAGTGCAATCACGTCGCCGGACCGCAGCAGCGCGCCGAGACGGCGCCCCAGCGCCTCGGTCTCCCGGGCACTGGTCGTTGTGATGGTCACGCGATCCAAGAGGGGTGTTCGTGTTCTCGCGTTACCGCGTGAGCGGCCTGACCTTCAGCCGGAGACCGTCGACGGCGATCACTTGGACTCGCTCTCCTTCCGCGATCCGCTCGGCGTCCGCCCGCGCCGTCCACATCTCGCCCGCGACGTACACCATGCCTTCCGGCGCCAGCTCGGTGCGTGCCACGCCTTCGGCGCCGACCAGGCTCTCGATGCCCGTCCGGACGGCAGCCCTCTGCGCCCGGATCCCCGCGCCGACGGCGAAGAGGAAGAACATCCCGGTCAGCACCGCCATGAACAGAGCCAGCTGCAGCGAGACCCTCAGGAACGGCGCCTGCCGGTCTGTGAGCAGCAGCGCGCCGAGGAAGAACGACAGGACCCCGCCCACGGTGAGCACACCATGGCCCGGCACCTTGATGTCGGCGATGAAGAAGACGACGGAGAGCAAGATGAGCGCGATGCCTGCGACGTTGACCTTCAGCACTGCGAAGGAGGCCAGCGCCAGGATCAGCGCGATGCCGCCGACGACGCCCGGAAGAATCGCGCCGGGGTTGCTGAGTTCAAAGATGATCCCGTAGATGGCGATCGTCATCAGGATGAGTCCGATGTTTGGATCGCTGATCAGATCGAGGAACTTCTCCGTGACGTCCATCGCCACCGTGCGGACTTTGGCGCGTCTGGTGTCGAGCGTGACGGCCCCGGCCTCGGTCGTCACGGTACGGCCGTGCACCTTCACCAGCAGATCGTCCAGACCGCTTGCGACCAGATCGACCACCTTCAACCGCACGGCTTCCGCCTCGTCGATAGAGACACTCTCGCGGACCGCCTGTTCGGCCCAGTCGACGTTCCTGCCGCGACGCCGGGCGATCGTACGGATGTTGGCGACGGCGTCGTTGGTGACCTTGTCCAGCATAGTCTTGTCCTGCTGACCATCCTGACCGATCGCCACCGGATGCGCGGCCCCGATGCGGGTCGTGGGCGCCATCGCGGCGATGTGGGCCGCGTATGTCACAAAGACTCCGGCCGACGCCGCGCGTGCCCCGTCCGGGCTGACATAGACGATCACCGGGACTCTGGCATTGAGCATCGCCTTGGTGATCTCGTCCATGGACTTCAACAGGCCGCCGGGCGTATCGAGTTCGACCACCACGGCCGCCGCGCGGCTGGCCTCGGCTTCGCGGATCGCCCGCAGGATGTACCGTGCGCTGCTCGGCGCGATCACCCCGTCCACGCGGATGCGAACGATCTCCGGCGGCGCGGAGGCCGGCGCCGCGCCGGCCAGGCCCGCCCAAGCGGCCATCGCTACGATGCATGCCACCCACCTGCTCACGCCAGATGCCTCCCCGTCACTGCTCGCGAACTCCCGCCGCGGCTTTGGCCTTGATGCTCAAAGATTCGCTGCACGTCTTCGAGGGTGTTGATCTCCTCGACGGTCTTGTCATCCCTCACGCGCTTGATGCGCGGGAACCGCAGCGCGTAGCCGCTCTGGTGGCGGTCACTGCGCGTCACCGCATCAAACGCGACTTCCAGCACGATCTTCGGCTCGACGAGCTTCACCCGGCCGCGATCGGCGATCGTGTGCTGGCGAAACCATTCAGTGAGGTCGGAAATCTCCACGTCTGTCAGCCCGGAATACGCCTTGCCGATCGTCACCAGCCGGTCGCCGTTCCGAACCGCGAAGGTCACGTCAGACAGCACGTTCGCGCGCTTCCCATGCCCATGCTCGGCCGCCACGACGGCGACATCGAGGGTGGCCAGCTCTTCCTTGAGCTTCACCCACTGCCGGCCGCGTTTGCCGGGCTGGTATCTCGACTCGGGCCGCTTGATGACTAGACCTTCGTTCCCGCGGTCGCGGGCCTCGCGAAACCGGGTCGCCAATTGCTGCGGCTCTGTCGCCACCGTCCACCATGCGGGCTGCACGGCTCTTCCAAAGCGCAGACTCTGCAGCCGCTCCCGACGCTCCTCCAGCGACCGGTCCATCCAGATGTCACCGTCGAGCAGCAGCAGATCGAACCCAAACATGACGACGGGAACCGAGGCCATGAGGTCGGTCGGATCTTTGCGGCGGAGGCGCTGCTGCAGGACGGAAAAGGGGATCGCCTTCCCGTCTTTCCAGGCGATGATCTCCCCATCGAGAATGTACCGGGCACCAAGCGCGCGGAGTTCACCGTGGAGTTCTGGGAACGACGGCGTGATCTCATCCAGCGTCCGCGAGTAGATCGCGAGCCGAGTCCCGTCGTAGTGCACCTGCGCCCGGATCCCGTCGTACTTGTCCTCGACGAAGAGCGACGTCGACCGCCCCCCATCCCCCTCGCCCCGACCAAGTGGCTCAAAAGGTTCTTCCGGTGAGAAAACGGTCTCGGCCAGCATAAAGTGGAACGGACGGAACAGCGTCAGCGTGGCCGCATCCAGCGTCCCGTGGCGCGCCATCACCGCGACCATCCCAACGTCGCTGACGAGCATGTTGGCGCGCCGCACCGCTTCGACCGGCGCATCGAACGCTTGGGCGATCGCCTCTTCCAAGAGTCCCTCTTTCAGACCGACGCGCAGATCCGAGGTGATGATGCGGATCAGGTACTTCGCTTCGAGCGGATCGGCATCCGCGAGCAGCGCGCGCATCCCGTCCAGCT
>JACPRY010000115.1 GCA_016193565.1 Armatimonadota bacterium | reverse complement strand
CTTCGGCTCACTCGCTCACAATGACGTCGTGAGCGGGATGCTGCCACTCCGTCCGTTCGGAAACACCGGGCTGCAGGTGACCGCGCTCGCGGTCGGGCTGGCGCCGCTGGGCAGCATGCCGGAAACATTTGGCTATGAGGTATCGGTCGACCAGGCGCTGGCCACCATGCATGCCATCTTCCGCAGTCCGATCAATTTCCTGGACACAGCGGCGTCCTACTCTGACGGGGAAAGCGAACGGCGCATCGGGCTGGCGCTGCGCGAGTACGGCGGGGTGCCTTCCGGCTACGTGCTCGCGACCAAAGTTGATCGAGACCTCCAGACCGGCGACTACAGCGGCGACCAGGTCCGCCGCTCACTCGAACGAAGCCTGCGGCTGCTGGGGCTGGAGCGGCTGCAGCTCGTCTACCTGCACGACCCGGAGCACACCACGTTTGAGAACGTGATGGGCGAAGGTGGGCCGCTCGCGGTCCTGCGGCAATTTCAGGAGGAAGGCATCATCGAGCACATCGGCGTCGCCGGCGGGCCCATTGATCTGATGATCCGCTACGTGGAGACCGGCGCGTTTGCGGCGGTCATCACCCACAACCGGTACACGCTGCTCAACCGGAGCGCCGAGCCGCTGCTGCAGGTGGCGCACAGGAGGGGGGTGGCGGTGGTGAACGCCGCGTCGTTTGGGGGCGGTATCCTGGCGCGGGGACCGCGCGAGTTTCCTCACTACGCGTACCTGCCTGCGTCGAGTGATCTCCTGGACCGCGCGACGCGGATGGAAGCGATCTGCCGGCGGGCCGGCGTCCCGCTGGCCGCCGCCGCGCTCCAGTTTTCTGTCCGCGATCCGCGGATTGTCTCCTCGATCGTCGGGGTCAGCAAGCCGGAGCGGGTCCGGCAGCTGGTGGATCTCGCCGATCACCGGATTCCCGAGCACGTATGGGCCGAACTGGAGGCAGTAGGGCCGGTGGAGGGCGATCCGGAAGCCGGGCGGTGGGGGTAGCACCTACCAAGTCATTGCGAGCGAAGCGAAGCAATCTCGAAGGTGAGTCGGCGATCCAGTTCACGGCGATCGGCGAGATCCTGGTAGATTTCACACCCGTCGTCGAGGACGGCGCCACGGTCGGCTTCCGGATGCATCCCGGCGGGTCGCCGTATAACGTCGCTGTCGGACTGGCGCGTCTGGGCGCGCGGGTGGAGTTTGCGGGAAAGGCATCCACCGATTTCTTCGGCCGCTTCCTCGTGGCGCACTTGGAGCGCGAGGGCGTCGGCACACGGTTTCTCAGCCGTACCGCGGCGCTGAGCACGCTGGCGTTCGTCGCGATCAAAGACGGCGAGCCGTCATTCTCGTTCTATATCGAGGGCGCGGCGGACACGCAACTGTCGGCGGCGGACCTGCCCGAAGCGGTGACGCGCACCGACTTCCTGCACTTTGGATCGATCAGTCTGCTCCGCGAACCGACCGCAAACACAATCGTAGAGTTGGTGGAGCGGCTGCGGCGTCGAGCGCTGCTGTCCTGCGATCCCAACATCCGTCCGGCATTGATCGCGGATGCCCACGCCTACCAGATGCGGCTCACGCGACTGCTTCAAGTGGCCGATATCGTCAAGATCAGCGCCACCGACCTCCGCTGGCTCGATCCGCACCGGCCGATGGAAGACGCGGCCGCGGCGCTCACTCAGACGGGTCCGATGCTGGTGGTGGTCACGCAGGGGGCACAGGGAGCATATGTGCGCACCGCCACGGCTGAGATGCGCATCCCCGCGCGTCAGGTGGAGGTGGTGGATACCGTGGGGGCAGGGGACGCCTTTACGTCGGGTCTGCTGTTCCGCCTGGCGGGCCACGGAGTCAAGACCCGGTCCGACCTCGAGATGGTCACGCCAGACGAATTGGAGGAAAGTCTGCGCTTCGCGGCCGCGGCCGCCGCGCTCACGTGCACGCGCCCCGGCGCCGATCCGCCTCGGTACGAAGAAATCCAAGCATTCCTCTAGTCATTGCGAGCGAAGCGAAGCAATCCCATATCGATAGGAGATTGCTTCGTCGCCTCGCTCCTCGCAATGACCGGTGAGTCGCGTCCTAGTCCCCTGCGCCGCGCTCCTCGAGCGCGCGCAGGATATCCATTTCGCTGACCGTGCCGATGACCTTGCCGGCCTGGACCACCGGCAACTGACGGGCGGGGACGGCAGCCAGGCGGCTCGCCGCATCCCACAGATTCATCTCCGGGAGGAGCCCTTCGACACCGCTGGTCTCGATCGTCCCGACCGCAGGACGCATGACGTCGGCGACGAGGAACGACGCCGGTACTCGCCGGCGCGCCCGCCAGCGATCCGCCACGACCGCCGACAGGATGTCCTTGTCGCTGATGATCCCGGCGATCTGTCCTTCACGCGTCACCGGGAATCGCCGGACGCGCTCTTCTACCATCCGCGCCGAGCACGCTTCGATCGTCTCGCCTGCCTCAATGGTCCGCACGGGTGAGGACATGATATCGGCGACGCGGACATCCTCGAGGGCTTTGCCTTCGGCCATCATCTTCGTGATGACGTCGCGCTTGGTGATGATCCCCTCGGTGCTATCTTCCTGCTGAACAATCAGGCTGCTGACGCCGCTTGCGGCCATCTTCCGAACGGCGTCGATGGCCAGGGCATCGGGACCGATCGTGAGCACCGGCGACGACATCAGATCGCCGACCGTCCGCGCCGCCCCGCTCTCCTGCACCCGGCGCAGCGCCCGCTCTTTGCGAACCGCACGCGCGTGCTCCCAGCTGCTCTTCGGGACAAGCGAGGTGAACAGGTCCGTGTCGCTGACGATGCCGGCGATGTCGCCTCCGGAGAACACCGGCAACCGGCGCACGCGGGCGCGAGCCATCGTGGCGGCCGCCTGCTGCAGGGTCCAGTCGGGTTCAGCGGTGACCAGCCGCCACGTCACGAGATCGCCCACGCGGATCTGCACGGGATCTAGTCCCGGCCGCACGACTTTCGCGATGATGTCCCGCATCGTGAGCATGCCGTACTCGGAGGCCCCGGGCTGAGGGACGACCAGGACGCTGCTGATCCCCCGATCACGCATCGTCCACAGGGCCTCGCGCAGTGTCGCGCCGGCGCCCAGCATCACAGGATTGCGGGTCATGACCTCCATGACGGTCATCACGGCAGCACCCCCCGGTGCCGTAAATTTTACCCTGACTGGAGTATTTCCGCTAGTTTCCGGGCATAGTCCCTGGAGCCACGCAGACAGGACCATAGTAGGTGTTCGCCACTGTTGAGGAGGCCGAGCCAAAAGCGAGGCCGGTGAGTCTAGCAAGTTGCTTCAAAAGGAGGGGGATCTATTTGGAGAATCTACGACGATTGGCAGGCGAAGCAGGTGTTCTGGCCGGAATCGCCACGGCGTGGTTGTTCCTGGGACTCGTCCTGGTCTTTCCATCGGCAGGCCTGAATCTGGCCGACCAGGCGAACCCGCACCGGTACATCCCGTATATCGCCAAGCATGCTGGGATGTTCTGGACGGTGAACGTCCTGGGCGGCATTGCCGCAGCGGTGTTCACGGCCATATTCGTGATGGGGCTGGCCGACCGATTCCGTGAGGGCTCGCCGGCCACCGCAAAGATCGCTTCGTGGCTCGGCGTGTTCGGGGCGACATCCTTTGCCGCCGCCGCGGCCATCAGGCAGATTGGGTTTTCCTCACTCATCCCTGTGTACAAGACCGCGCATGCCAGCGGCGCCGTTGCCTTCTACGGGACGAATGGTGTCGTTCACGGACTGCTGGGACTGGGCGGGATCGTCGCCGGGCTGGGTGTGCTCGTCTTCGCCGGCATCATGCTCAAGTCCGCGCGCTATTCGAGCGTGGGCTTCCTAAGCGTCGCGGCCGGGACCGTGATGATCCTGGACGGCTTCGTCAACAACGTGTACTTCTTCATGGGAAGCTTCATGGCGATGATCGTCTGGCTCATCTGGACCTCGCTGACGCTGCGGGCTGAGGTAGGGCCGGCGCTGTTCCACGTCCGGTTCGCGCCTCGGCGGAACGGACGGGCACGGCACGCGGCTTGACCGTTCAGGTCTGACGTGGCAGAAGCCCGGGGATCACACCCCGGGCTTCGCATTTTCCTCTGGTCACTTTTTCGCAACTTCGTTGGAACCCTCATAGAAGGGTAGGGCACGTCGTTTGCTTCCTTAGGTAATAAGTAGAAAGGGTGCGCAAAAGGAGCGAGGCACACATGAGAAGGGCAAACGCACTGATCGTTGCGTTCGTCGCGCTGGCCGTGATCGTTGCCTGGTTACCCGGTCCGGCCTACGCGCAGGTGGTCACCACGACGACCTCAACGTTCGTCAACCGGTTCGGCAACACGACTACCACGACCGACACCTCCTACGACGGCGTCCTGGTCTTCCGTGATAGCCAGCAAGTTCGCACGGACGGCACCGTGACCCTCGTGAAGCACTGGGATTTCTACGCCAGTGGGGCGGTCGAGAGCTATACGGAACAGCGATTGGATGGGTTCGCGCCCTACAAGATCGAGAAGCAGTACGACACAAACGGCGTGCTCCGCAACTTCTACTCAGAGCTCTACATCAACGGCGAGCTCGCGGTGCAGTCGTTCCAGACCTTCGATGCCAACGGCTTCTTGCTCACCAAGGAAGACCGCGTGCTGACGACCCTCGCCGACGGGACCAAGGTCTGGACTGTCACCTACGCGACCTGGTCTGGTGGCGTCCTGGTGAGCTCCCAGGTCGTGCAGTACCCCTACGGCTACGACTTCAGTGGCGGTGGTGACACCGGCGGCGACGACAGCGCCGAGCACCGGCCGGGCTGGGGCCACGGCGATGAGAACCACGTGCATGATGGGCCGCCTGGGCACGAGGAATTCCAGGGCTCGGGTGGTTCCGGCGGCTCTTCGGGCAATGAGAGACCGGGGAACGGCTTCGGCGACAAGAACCACGACCACTCCGGCGCTCCCGGCAACGACAAATAAGTTAGAGTGATTTTGAAGCGTGGACGCGGGGAGGCGACCCCTCCCCGCGTTAGTTTTCTGCGACGATCTTCCCGTGGCTG
>JACPRY010000046.1 GCA_016193565.1 Armatimonadota bacterium | reverse complement strand
TCGAGTTCGGCCAGTTCATCCCTGGAAATCTGCTGGCGAAGGGATTTCCGGCGTGCCTCGAGCAGATACGCCGGCTTCGGATAACTGCCGACGGCAGAAGTGGGGAGCAGCGCCAAGTTCATCCTCGAGGTCATGCGCGGGCTCCTTTCAGATCCTGCTCAGCGGCCTTCACACCCTCGACGAGGGCTGCGAGCTTGCGTCTCGCGACGCCGCGGGGCAGGAACTCTAGGCCTGCGCTTGGGCTGATCATCAGACGATCGGGCGAGACGAACTCCGTGAGGCGCCGCGCCGCCTTAACCAGTTCATCGACGGATTCGACCCGCGTATTCCGCGCATCCAGCAGCCCGGCCTGGAGTTCGCGGATAAACTTTGCCGGCTTCAGCGTATCCCAGTTGCGGTAGCCGGCGACGAAGTCGAGCCCGAGGACCTCAAACGGGAGGTCGAGGATCTGAGGGTACAGCCCGCCGATGTCCCCAAAGTAGGTGCACAGGACCTTCTTCGCCGTCACACCCTCGGTGAGGATGCGCATCGCGTCCGCAAAGACAGGGAAGTCCTGCTTGTGCCGGCAGATGGCGGGCTCATCCACCTGGATGATCTGGGCGCCCGCGCTCTGGAGCGCCTTGAGTTCGGCATTGAGGGCGCGGGCGAGGGCGAGCACAAACGCTTTGAAATTCGGATAGCGGTTGTTCCGGCTCAGCTTCGCAAGCGTGAACGGCCCGGTGATAACGGGTTTGACCGGCTTGGGGCTGTGCGAACGGGCGAACTCGAATTCTCCGACCGTGATTGCGGCCGTCCATGTGATGTCGCCGTCGACGACCGGCTCACGGAAGTAGATGTTCGTATCGAAGTAGCGTTGAAGCCCGTTGATCGAAAACCCCTTCATGCGCCGTGCGAAATGCGTCTGGCTGTCCTCCCACCGGATCTGCCCGTCGGTGATTAGATCGACGCCGGCTTCAACCTGATCGTTAATGGCTTCGATCGTCACCTCATCCTCGATCTGACGGAGCTGGGCCTCGTCGATCTGGCCTTTCTGGAGCCGCTCGACGGCGCTGCGCCATTTCCCCGGAGCAGGAAGGTCAGGGATTTTCGGGTAGTTGCCTATGACTGTCGTGATCAAATCGTACCCCTCCTATGACCGCTGGTGAAATGTCATTGCGAGGCCGAAGGCCGAAGCAATCTCCTATCGACATGAGATTGCTTCGCTTCGCTCGCAATGACATCATAGCTGGGCCTCGTTCAGTTTAGGCCCGAACCTGGTCTCTCGCAACTTTGACGAGTTCGACGACAGCGTCGTAGCGGCCGAACGATGGAACGAGGTAGACGCCGGCAATCCTGGAGCGGACAGCCGCCAGCAGTTCCGCGGCAATCTTGACGCCCTCTTCTCTGCCGTCTGAGGCTGCGCGCATGCGACTGCGCACATCCTGAGGGATGCTGAGTCCGGGGAGCTCGTTGTGCAGGAACTCGGCGTGCCGGTAACTGGACAGCGGTAGGATACCCATCAGCAGAGGTACCGGAATCCCGCCCATCAGCCTGAAGAAACGATCCAGCGCGTCCGCATCAAACACCGGCATCGTGCAGATGAAGTCGGCGCCGGCCTGAATCTTGCGCTCGAGCACCTTCGCTTCCTTGTCAGGATCGGGTGCAGACGGGTTCAGCGCGACGCCAACCGTGAACGCGGTCGGGGCCCCGATCGAATTATTTGCGACGTCCCGTCCGCGGTTGAAGTCTTTGATCAGCCGGACCAGGCCCGAGGGTTTTACGTCGGAAACCGCCGTGGCATTGGGGTAGTCTCCCATTTGCGGCGGAT
This sequence comes from Armatimonadota bacterium, assembly GCA_016193565.1. Classification (GTDB taxonomy): domain Bacteria; phylum Sysuimicrobiota; class Sysuimicrobiia; order Sysuimicrobiales; family Kaftiobacteriaceae; genus JACPRY01. The sequence goes on along the minus strand of JACPRY010000046.1, from coordinate 1,513 downwards.
CGCCGCGCAGGACGAGGATGTTCCGCACCCCCAGCGCGTGGACCGCGAGCAGGTCAGACTGCAGTCGGACCAGATTCCGGTCGCGCGTCGTGAAGTGCAGAATCGTCTCCAGCCCCACCTCGGCCTGGATCCTCGCGCACATCGCCCACGGGCTCATCCGCAGTCGCGCCATCGGATTGTCGGCGACGTCAATCGCGTCGACACCGGCCTGGCGCAGGCGGCGGCACCCCTCGAGTTCTTTCCGGTCGTGGATCCCGCGCGGGGGGTCGACCTCGACCGTGACGACAAAACTCTTGCCGAGTTTCTGGGCGAGCGGCGTCGGCTCGGCCGGGGCGGCGGCTTCGACTTTTGGCTCGACTGTTCGCGTGACACCCCGAATCGTCGCGACGGGCGCCTGGACCGGCCGGGTCAGCGCTTCCCGGACCGCCGCGATGTGCTCCGGGGTAGTCCCGCAGCACCCGCCGACAAGCCGCACCCCCAAGGCCACCAGTTGTCGTGCGTGCTCGGCCATGTATGCGGGGGTCGAGAAGTACATATACCGCCCCCCGACATAGGCCGGGAAGCCTGCATTGGGCATCGCAGATAGTCTCGCTGTCGTCACGGCCTCGGCCATCTCGTGCATGACCTCGAGGATGCCCTGCGAGCCGACGCTGCAGTTGGCGCCCACTACCTCGACGTCGAGCAGCTCTAGCCTGCGCACGATCTCGCGCGGCTCATGGCCCAGCAGCGTCTTGCCTTCCTGAGTGAAGGTCATCTGGGCGATGAGCGGCACATTCGCGCCCGATTGAACGCCGCGCACCGCCTCCACCAGCTCCCCGAGATCGGTGAAGGTCTCGAGAATGAGGACGTCCACGCCGCCCTCGACCAGCGCCGCAGCCTGTTCGGCGAAGGCGTCCCGCACCTCTTCAGGGGCCACGGCGCCGAGCGGCGCCATCGGCCGGCCGATGGGGCCCATCGATCCTGCAACGAACACGGGGCGCTTCGATTCCCGCACCGCCTCCCGCGCCACGGCCGCGCCGGCGCGGTTGATCTCGGCGACGCGCTCTTCGAGATTGTGTGCTGAGAGCTTGAAGCGGTTGGCGCCGAAGGTGTTGGTCTCAATCAGATCGGCGCCCGCGCCGATGTAGTCGCGGTGGATGCCCTTGACGATCTCAGACGCGCTGAGGTTCAGCTCGTCAAAGCAGCGGTCGAACGGCACGCCGCGGGCGTAAAGCATTGTGCCCATCGCCCCGTCGGCCAACACTACCCCTCGCTCGAGGCGGTCCATAAAAGACCGTGAATGGTGAATGGTGAATGGTGAATCCTTCATTTTCGCTCCAAGAGGGATTTCGCAATGATAATTCGTTGGATTTCGGAGGTTCCTTCGCCGATCTCGCAGAGTTTCACATCGCGATAGTAGCGCTCGACGGCGTAGTCCTTGATGAAGCCGTAGCCGCCGTGGATCTGGACGGCTTTGCTAGTTGCGCGCGCCGCGGCTTCCGAGGCGAAGAGTTTGGCCATCGACGCCTCGCGG
>JACPRY010000114.1 GCA_016193565.1 Armatimonadota bacterium | reverse complement strand
GGAACGTCTCCATGATGTCGGTCACGAGCTTTTCGAAATAGTCGAGCAACGCCCCCACGCCCGGCAGCGCCTTCTCGGCCGTCGCCAGGGAGGGCTTGCCGACCACTCCCTCGATGTACGCCTTGACCTCGATGGGTCCCGCGCCGACGTGGCCGTACCAGTTGATCGGCCGCCGGAGCAGGCTGCCGGCCTTGTCGACGTGGCCCTCAGGCAGGAAGCCGAACGGCTTGTTGTCGACCGCCCACTCCTGCTTCATCAGTTCTGGAAACAGCGCGAGACACCACGACGTCTCCGCCTCATCGGCATGGATGAACGGCGTCTCGTAGGGGCCCCCTTCCGACTTCAATTTGAAATGTGTGGGAACTGCGTGATACCAGTTCAGGTTGATGATGAGGGCGGGCACCCGGTACTTCTTCGCAAACTGGTGGATCGCCGTCGGGATGACGTACTCCTGGCCGTGCCCATTGAGGAGGATCTGCTTGCGGAACCCCATGTTCCAGAACCCGGCGATCATCGCGCGCACGAACTCGACAAAGGTGTCTTCAGGGATCGGGACCGTCGTGGGCATGCCGATGTGGTGATACGGGTGAGACCCGAACCACAGCGGTTCGGATACCGTGCACCCCGTGCGCTCCGCCACCGCCTCCGCCATGCGCGTGACGAGAAAGATGTCTTCGCCGATCGGCGCGTTGGGGCCGTGCGCCTCCGTCGCCCCCAGCGGCACGATGAGCAGATCGTTCACCTTCAGCCGTTCCTCGATGTCGCGCATCGTCATCGTCTGCAGGTAGATGCCGGTGCGCTTGTCCATATGGCCTCCCTTGGGAGGGAGACTCCACTTTGCCATTTGCTCCTCCCTCAATCGTGATTCGTGACTCGTGATTCGTGACTCGGAAAAGGCGTGAATGGTGAATCGTGAATCGTGAACTTCGAACCTTCCTATTGAAGCCGTTCCATTCACCATTCACCATTCACTCCTGAAGAACGTGAATTCTTTCCGGTGGGACCTCTAGATACACTTCTCCGTCAAGAACATCCTCGCCCGGTGAGGGAACATCCACGGTCCATCGCATCCCATTCACGTCAATCCAGTATCGTGCCAGCGTTCCCAGGAAGCTCATGGAGGTGATCCGGCCGCGCAGAATGTTGCTCGTCTGATTGGGCGGCTGACGGTGCAGGCGGATCGCCTCGGGACGCAGCAGCAACGTCACCGTCCCACTCTGCGCGCCGTCATGGACCGCGAGCGTCCCCCCCTGCGTCTCGACGCGGCCGGCTCCGACGACACGCGCCTCGACGAAGTTCGCGAGGCCGACGAAATCCGCGACGAACCGGTTTGCCGGCCGGTGATAGATCTCCAGCGGCGTCCCGATCTGGAGGATGCGGCCGCGGTTCATCACCGCGATGCGGTCAGAGATCGCAAGCGCCTCTTCCTGATCATGGGTGACGTATACGGCCGTGATCCCCAACTGCTGCTGCAGTTGCCGGATCTCCGTGCGCACCCGCACTCTCAGCTTCGCATCGAGGTTGGAGAGCGGCTCATCGAGGAGCAGCACGTCTGGCTCAACCACAAGCGCCCGCGCGAGCGCCACCCGCTGCTGCTGCCCGCCTGAGAGCTGGTGGGGGAACTTCCGCTCCTGGCCGGACAGCCCGACGAGTTCGAGCGTCTGCTGAATCCGGCGAACGGCGGCGTGCTGCGGGACGTGCCGCATGCGCAGCCCGTAACCGACGTTTTCGGCGATGGTCATATGGGGGAACAGCGCATACTCCTGGAACACCATCGCGGCATTCCGTCGATGCGCGGGGATATCAGTCACGCGGACATCGCGCAGAAAGATGTCGCCTTCATCAGGATGGTAGAAGCCTGCGATCATTCTGAGCACGGTCGTCTTGCCGCATCCGGAGGGTCCCAGCAGCGTCGTGAAGTTTCCCTCCGGGACCTCGAGGGAGACATGGTCGACAGCTACCGTAAGGCCAAAACGCCTGGTCACGTTGCTGAGACGCACATGCGGCCGGTCCATCGTTATCCCATTGCCGGCGCGCGCACGAAGCGTCCAGCGGTGAGTGAGGTCGCCCCAATCGCCACGAACGTGATCAGAAGTAGCATCGTCGTGAGCGCGGCGGCGGCCCCCCAGGTGTTGCTCTGGATCATGCCAAGAATGACAAACGTGGCCACCAGTTGTCCCGGCGCGATCAGGAAAACGACGATGCTGACGTTGGTCACGGCCCGAATGAACGAAACCGCAAACGCTTCTACAAGCGCTCGCAGGAGGAGAGGCAGGTAGACGTCCCACAGCACCCGCAGGCCGGTGGCTCCCAGATTAACCGCCGCCTCTTCTATCGTCCGATCAATCTGCTTCAGCCGAGCGGCAGCAGCCTGGTAGCCCATAGGGAGGTGCCAGAAGCCGAGGGCGATCACGAGGATCCAGAACGTCCCACCAAGGACGGTGGCGTTAAATGCGAGGACGAAACCCACGCCGACGAACACGCCGGGTAACGCGCCTGGCAGGACGGCCAGGAAATCCAAGAACTGACGAAGGGGCAGGTGACGGGATGTGAGGAAGGCGACCACAACCCCCACGCCCCCCGTCATGATACCCGCGAGCGCCCCGATTTTCATGCTCGTCCACAACGTGGCGAACCGGTCGGCCGCCAGGCGCCAGTGGTCGAGTGTCGGTGACCAATCGCGGCCCCAGACCGCGGTGAACGCCCCCGCGATCACACCGAAATACACCAGGACGATCATCAGACTCGCCAGAGTGCAGATCACGCCCACGCCCCACTTGAGTGCCGTGGGCGTCGGGGGCCGCTCGATGCGTGATCCGCGGCCGGTCACCGTCGTGTAGACGCGGCGGCTCACCCAGTACCGTTCCAAGAGGAACAGCGCGGTAGTGGGGACCAGGAGCATCGCCACGACCAGCGCGGCACCCTTCAGATCGCCCATTCCCTCCATGCGAAACCAGGCCTCAGTAGCCAGCAATGGGAACCCCCCGGCGATGAGGACGGCGTTGCCGAAATCTGCCAGCACAGAGATGGCTACCACCAGCATCGCTCCGGTAATTCCCGGCCGCGCGAGTCCGAGTGAGATGGTCCGCACGACGGCGCCTTCACTGGCTCCCAGATTCCGCGCCGCGTGCTCGAGGCTGGGGTTGATGGCCTCCAGGACGCCCTCGATGATGATCATTGCCAGCGGGAAGAAGGCAATCGTTTGCACCAGCCAGAGCCCGTGCCAGCCAAAGATGTTGACGTCGAGCCCAAAGAGCGTTCTGGTAATCAGTCCCTGTCGGCCGAACATCAGGATGTAAGCAAATGCCACCATGAATGGAGGAGCAAACAGCGGGAGCATCGCAATGCCGCGGAAGAACCGTCGGCCCGGCATGTCTGGGCGTGTCACGGCGAGTGCAAACACTAGCCCCAGCAGCGTCGCAGAGCAGGTGGAGATGACCATCATCACCAGGCTGTTCCGGGCGGCCTGCACCCACCGCAGGCTTTGCGGAATGCTGAGATAGTCCCGCCATGAAGGATACGTGAGGACTCGGAACGCCGGGTAGAGGACGAACAGGCCGAGGATCGCGGCCGCGCCAAAAAAGGTCAGTAAAAGACCTGGATCGGCCGCCTGACGGCGAACCTCACCCCAACGGAGAACGCTCACGAGGTCAGTGGTTCAGCGGCCGATTTCGCGCGTCCACCGCTCGCGCAGCCTGGTCTGGTTCTGAACTGCCCAGTCCAGATCGTACTTCACGAATTTCAGCTGCTCGAAGGACGTCGCGCCCGCTGGAACGCCGACATCCGCACGCACGGCATACCTGAACCCGAAGCGTGCGTTGATATCCTGGGGCGTTCGCGACATCAGGAAATCGACATACGCCCTGGCCCCGTCGGGGTTCGGCCCTCCCCTGATGATGGACACCGCCCCGATCTCAAAACCGGTGTCTGGTGGCACGGTGACCTCCAGCGGTGCATAGCGCAGCCTTCTGGCGCCAACCGCTTCGTGTGCCCACATCATCGCGACTGTCGCCTCGCCTCGCTCCAGCAACGCAATCGTCCCTGGAGCGGTCGGCGTGTACTGGGAGGCGTTGGCATTGAGGGCCCTCATGAACGTCCAGGCGCGGTCCTCGCCAAGCCGAAATATTTGGGCGGCCAGGAAGATGTAGCCGCCTCCAGTCGTCACGGGACTGGGCATCACAAAATGCCCGCGAAACTCTGGCCGGGTCAAATCATCCCACGACGCCGGCTTGCGGACCCCACGCGGCCCTAGCTCCCGATCCCACCGTTCCGTGTTGATGATGATCGAGAGGGTCCCCAGATACCAGCCATGCCAATAGCCATCGGGATCGAGATAGGCCGGGTCGATTTTGGCCTCGGCAGCTGCCGGGGATCGGTACCGCAGGAGCAGCCCTTCGCGCGCCAGCGGAATGTGCAACGCGCGGTCCCCACCCACAAACACGTCGGCTCGGGGTCGATCCTTCTCAGTACGAATTCGCGCCTGCAATGTCCCGGCGGCCGGCACGACCAGCGCTTCCACCTGGATGCCGGTGCGTCGAGTGAACTCCCGGTGCACCAGCGAGGTCTCCAGGTCCGGCAGCGCGGAATAGACGACGATCCTGTTCTGCTGGGCGCTGACCGTGCTCAGCCCTGGCAGCAGCATAGCCAGCAGCACCATACTCACAACAGCTAACCGCAGTCTGTGCATCGCCCCTCCTCCTCGTCTCACTGGACTCGCCTCTTCGGCTCTTCGAGAATGAATCGATGAATCACTTCTGCCAGACCCTCGTCATCGTTGGTCCTCGTCACGTACTTCGCATGCCGGCGTAATTCCTCGGGCGCATTTCCCATCGCCACGCCGAGGCCGGCGAGCCGGATCATCTCCAGGTCGTTGAGGTTGTCGCCCACGGCGATGACGGCCTCCAGGGGAATGCCGAGCGCCTTCGTCATCTCGGCCAGCGCCGCGCCTTTCGAGCTTCCCTTCGGCAGGATCTCCAGGTATGTCTCTTCGGAGAAGACGGCGTTGATCCCCTGAGGCAACGCCGCGACTTTTTCGTACACGGTGGCCAGGTGCGCGCGCGGCCCAATAATGAGGATCTTCATCGGATCCTGCGGCAGGAACGCGACCAGGTCTCCGACTTCTTCGACGTGGAGGCTGTCTTTCCGGCTGTACCGCACCGTGTACTCGTTGGTGCGACCCGTGTACACCTTATCAGCAACGTAGAGATGCGGTTGCACCTGGGGCACGGCCCGGATGATCTCGAGCACTGCCCGCGCATGCTCGTAGGCGAGCGGGACCCGCCGGAGGATCGTGTCCGCCGCAAAGTCGTAGATCATCCCGCCGTTCAACAGAATGGCAGGTGGATCGGCACCCAGCGCACGGAAATACTGCTGGGCCGACGGCCAGATGCGGCCGGTCGCCAGGCAGATGCGCACCCCACGCGCCTGCGCCTCTCTGACCGCCTGCTTTACTCGCGGCGTGATCTTCCGGTCTGACGTCACCAGCGTGCCGTCGATATCGGCGACAAGCAACCTGAACTGACGGGCATCGGGCATCGGGCTTCGGGCCTCGTTCATCTCCTCCCAGCCGCTTCGGGGAGGGGCAGTGACACCTTCTGCTCGCTTCGGACAGCCCGATAGCAGGCTTCGCCCAGCTCCGTCGCGCGGTAGCCGTCATCTGTTGTGACCGCGGCCGGCCGCTCGCCGAGCGTCGCGTCGATGAAGAGGCGATCCTCGGTGACGTAGCCCCACTTCTGCTCAAACGGCATCTGGAAGCAGTCCAGGGCCTCGACCTGATCCCGCATGCCGGAGCTGAACCATGCCCGCTCGAGCTCTTCGGTCACCACCGTCTTGTGCTCGCCGTACATTTCGACGCGCTCGTAAGGGAAGAACCAGCTCGTGTGCGCGACGCTCGTGAACGACGTAATCACGCCGCTTCGGAACCTCAGCAGCATCGTAAATCCGTCCGGTTCCTGGTAAACGCTCTTCCGCGCCCACCCCTGCAGCTCGGCGACATCGCCGAACAGAAACCGCGCGATGTCAAACAGATGCACCGGCGTCTCGTAGAGGTAGCCTCCGGTGATCTTCGGATCCGAGGTCCACGGCGGCTGCTTCAGCTCGCCGCGGTTATGCTTCATCTGCGCGGCATAGGGTGTGATCTTCCTTTCCTCGATCAACCGCTTCGCGAACTGGTAGACGTTGGCGAACCGGCGGTTGAAGCCCAGCTGGTACACACCCTTCGCACGGGCGGCCGCATCGCGGATCTGCCGCGCGCCCTCGAGTGACGTCGCCATCGGCTTCTCTGAAAATACATGGACACCCGCGCCGAGCGCCTTCAGCACAGGCTC
>JACPRY010000113.1 GCA_016193565.1 Armatimonadota bacterium | reverse complement strand
GGATGATGCCGTCATCGAGCGCGTCCGCCAGCAGGTCAAAGCGCCAGCCAAGCCTGCCGCACCCGCGGCGCCCGCGCGCATCGCCAAGACGCCCACAGGCGAGCGAATCCTTGGAATGCGCAAGATCGTCCGGCCTCCGGTCGAGGAGGCGCCGGCCGCGCCCGCTGTCGAACCGCCGGTGCTCGAAGCACCACCCGCGGCGCCCGCACCTGTAGCCCCTGCGGAACCTGTCAGGGCGAAGCCGGCTGCCGTACCTGACGAAGGCAAGAAGCCGAAAGTTGAATCTGAGCCTCCGGTGATGAAGCCGGCAGCGAGGGCTCCGGCCGCGCCAGCCGCACCGAAGGCCCCGCCGAAAGAGATCAAGACGCCGGTGATGCCGTCGCGGCCGATGCTGCGGCCGGTTCCCCCGCGCAAAGAAGCGCCGCGGCCAATGCCTCCGCGGGGACCCGTCGGGGCGCCGCCTCCACCATCCGGCGCGCCTGCTGCGCCGCCGCTTCCGCGAGGACGAAAGACCAGAGAGCGACTTCCGCCGCCCCCGCCCCCGCCTCCTCCTGCGGCGCCGGTCGTGCCGGCTGAGATCGAACTCACCGGTCCGCTGGGCGTCGGCGAGCTCGCGGCAAAGCTCGATCTGCCGGGCGGTGAAGTGGTCAAGCGGCTCCTGGAGCAGGGCGTGCTGGCCGGCATCAACCAGCAGATCGCGCTCGAGGTGGCGACGAAAGTCGTGGAGTCGTTTGGATCTTCCGTCCGCAGGTCGGCGGCGTCGCCCGCGCGGGCGGCGAGCCCGGCCGCAAAGCGCCTGGAGATCGCCAAAGACGGCGCGGTCGCGCCTCGTCCTCCTGTCGTAACGATCATGGGCCACGTTGACCATGGAAAGACGACGCTGCTGGACGCGATTCGCCAGACGGACGTCGCCGGCAAGGAGTTCGGCGGCATCACCCAGCACATCGGGGCGTCCACCGTCGACGTGAACGGCCGTCGCATCGTGTTTATCGACACGCCGGGCCACGAAGCGTTCACCACGCTGCGCGCCCGAGGGGCGCAGGTCACCGACATCGCCGTGCTGGTCGTTGCCGCAGATGACGGCGTGATGCCGCAGACGATCGAGGCGCTCAACCACGCAAAGGCGGCCGGCGTGCCGGTCGTCGTGGCCATCAACAAGATCGATCAGCCCCAGGCGAATCCCGATCGAGTCAAGCAGCAGCTGTCCGAACTCGGCCTCGTCCCGGAGGATTGGGGCGGCGATACGGTCACGGTGCCCGCGTCCGCTCGGACCAAGCAGGGGGTCAAGGAACTGCTGGAGATGATTCTGCTCGTCGCGGACCTGCAGGAACTCCGCGCCGATCCCGACCGCCCCGCGCGCGGGACGATCCTTGAAGCGGAACTCGACAAGGGCCGCGGCCCCGTGGCGACCGTCCTCGTGCAGGAAGGGACGCTGCGGATTGGCGATGCGATCGTCGCGGGCGAGGCGTACGGCCGCGTGCGCGCGATGGCGAACGATCGCGGGGAGCGGCTGACGGAAGCTGGACCGGCCACGCCGGTCGAGGTCGTCGGACTCGACGCCGTGCCCCAGGCCGGCGATCTGCTTGAAGTCGTGCGCGACGACAAGCTGGCAAAGGCCGTGGCCGAGGAACGGCACGAGCGCCGGCGCGCGGCCGAGGTGGTCGTGGCGCGGCCTGCTGGGGCGGAAGAGGCGGGTGAGACGGGACCGAAGGAAGTCCGGCTGATCATCAAAGCCGACACGCACGGGTCGGTCGAGGCGCTCACCTCATCGCTCGCCCGCCTGGCGATTCCAGAGGTCGGCGTGACAATTCTGCACGCCGCGGTTGGCAACGTCGCGGAGTCCGACGTCATGCTCGCGGCCGCGAGCCGTGCGGCCATCGTCGGGTTCAACGTCCGTCCGGAGGCTCAGGTGCGCAAGCTCGCCGAGCAGGAGCAGATCGAGATCCTCACCTACCGTGTCATCTACGAGGCGATCGAGGATCTGCAAAAGCGCCTGCGCGGGCTGCTCGCGCCCAAGCGCCGCGAGGTCAGCCTCGGACAGGCCGAGGTGCGCCAGACGTTCACCATCTCCAAGATCGGCACGATCGCCGGATGCTCTGTGGCGGCCGGGACCATCCCACGCAGCGCGAACGTCCGCGTCATCCGTGACGGCGTCGTCGTGCACGAGGGCCGGATCGCCTCCCTGCGCCGCTTCAAAGACGACGTTCGCGAGGTCACGGAAGGCTTCGAGTGCGGCATCGGTCTTGAGCGCTTCAATGACGTCAAAGTTGGCGACATTATCGAGGCGTACGAGATCCGCGAGGAACCTGCTTGACGACAACGGGACAACGGGGCAACGCGGCAACAATTTGAGCTGTCGAGTGGTCGCGTTGTCGCGTTATCGTACCTATGGTAGTTGGGGTCCTCCACATCCAGTTCAGCCTTCCGAGCGCGAACAACCTGAAGGACAAGCGCCGGCTGCTCACCAGCCTGCTCGACCGGCTGCACAACCGGTTCAACGTCGCAGCGGCTGAGGTGGACCAGCAGGACAGCTGGCGCCGCGCGGGGGTCGCGGTCGCCTGTGTGAGCAGCGAGGGCCGCCATGCCAATCAGATTCTGTCGCGTGTCATGGCCGAGGTCGAGCGTGAGAACGAGATGATCGTCCTTGGGTATGAGATAGAAGTACGCTAAGGCGCCAGGTGGTCCGATCATGACCCGAAGAACCGAAAAGATCCAAGAGTTCATCAAGGAACAAGTGAGTGAGATCATCCAGCAGATGGTCAAAGATCCGCGCATCGGGTTCGTCTCCATCACCGACGTCGAGGTCAGCGCCGACCTACGTCATGCCAAGATCTACGTCAGCGTGCTCGGGGACGAGACCGCAAAGACGGGGACGATGGCCGGCCTAGGAAGTGCGCAGAAGTTCATCCGCGGCGAGCTGGGCCGCCGCCTGCAGATGCGCTACACACCCGAGATCATGTTCAAGCTCGACTCCTCGATCGAGCGCGGCTCGCGGGTTACCTCGCTGATCCGTGACGTCTCCCAGGGAGCTCTGCATGGCGACGACGCTACCCCGGCAGATCGCGACGACGCTTCGAACGAGTCCTAACGCCCTCATCGCCTGCCATGTCTCCCCCGACGGCGATTGCATCGGCGCGTCGCTCGCGCTGGCACTGGCGTTGAACCGGCTCGGTGTGCCGGCCGTGGTCGGCAGCGCGGATGGCGTTCCGGAGATGTTCACCGACCTCCCTGGTGCCGCCGAGATCATGACGGTCCCCCCAGTTGAGGCCTTCACGACCGCGGTCGCCATGGAGTGCAGCACCATCGATCGCGCGGGCGCGTTCGCCGAGGCTCTCCAGCGGGCCCGGACGCTGATCAATATCGACCACCATCTGAGCAACGCCGGATACGGCCACCTCGTGTACTGGGACACCAGCGCGTCCGCCGTGGGCGAGCAGATCACGGAAATCATCCGCGCGCTCGGGACGCCCGTCGATGCCGCAATTGCGCAGTGCCTGCTGGCCGCGCTTGTCACCGACACCGGTGCCTTCCGGTACCCAAACGTCACCCCCCACACGCTGCGGCTGGCCGCAGAACTCGTGGAGGCCGGTGGATCGATCCACCGGGTTGTGGAGCGAGTGTACGAGACCCGCTCTCCCGGAAGCCTGAAATTACTTGGGATGGCACTGGCATCGGTGCGCCTCTCTGCCGACGGACGCGTGGCCTGGACCGTGGTGACGCCGGAGATGATGGCGGCCGCCGGCGCGTTGCCGGAGGACACCACCGGCATCGTGGGAATGCTGCGGGCGATGCGCGGGGTGAAGGTTGCGCTGATGTTCGAGGTGACGCCGGACGGGATCAGAGCCAGCATCCGGTCACGCGACGGCGCCCGCTCGAACGTCATCGCGGAAACATTTGGTGGCGGCGGTCACCAGGGCGCGGCGGGCTTTACGCTGCCCGGCACGCTCGACGACGTCGTCATGAAAGCGCTGGCGGTCGTGGACAAGGAACTCCATGAGGCGGACGGCGCGCGGCCGAGGACGACAGGAAACGAGGTAACGAGGAAACGAGGAAACAGGAAAACCAGGTGAGATGCCTCAGCGAACTCTGAAGACCGAAGGGCAACTCCCACCCTCGGGTGGCGTCCTCAGTGTGTGCAAGCCGGTCGGCATGACCTCCCATGATGTCGTCGACGCGGTGCGCCGTCTCGCCGGAACGCGGCGAGTGGGCCACACGGGGACTCTTGATCCAGGGGCGGCCGGGGTGCTGGTGCTGGTGCTGGGGCGCACCACCCGTGTTGCCGAGTTCATCGCCGACGCCGACAAAGAATACCGCGTCGAGATGGTGTTCGGCCGCTCGACCGACACCGGCGACGCCTACGGTGCAGTTGTTCGCGACACCGGCCTGGTCCGGATTGCACGCGAGCAGCTGGGTGCCGTCCTTCCGCAGTTCACGGGAACGATCACGCAGATACCGCCGATGGCGTCGGCGGTGCGCGTCGGCGGCCGCCGGCTGTACGAACACGCGCGCCAGGGCAGCGTTGTCGAGGCGCCCCCGCGTGAGGTTCAGATCTACCACCTCGAGATCCTCGAGCTGGATGAGGGACCGCCTGCCCGCGCCTGGTTGCATGTCGCCTGCTCAAAGGGAACCTACATCCGCCGGCTGTGCGCAGATATCGGTGACGCGCTGGGGTTCGGGGCGTTTGCGCAGTTCATGGTTCGCACACGGGTGGCCTCGCACCGGCTGGAACACGCGCAGACACTGGAGGAACTCAGGGAGGCGACCGCCTCGGGCACGTTGACCGGCGCGCTCCAACCGGCCGATGAGGCGCTGAGCGACCTGCCGGCGGTCGACCTGACCCCCGCGCAGCGTCAGGCGGTGATGCAGGGTCAGGGTCTTCCTCTCTTCAAGGTGCCGAACTGGCAGGCGATCATGCGGGCGCGGGCTGTCCGCCTGCGCGATGCCCAGGGACTCGTCGCGATAGGGAAGGTGGAGCAGGGAGTGCTCCGACCCTTCAAGGTCTTGAGAGAGTCGTAGTTTCCATTCACCAATCACGATTCACCATTCACTCGACAATGGAAGTCATCTACGGCCTAGAGAGTTTCCCCAGCCAGCGCGTTCCAGTCGTTGTTGCATTGGGGACGTTTGATGGCGTCCACCTCGGACACCAGGTCCTGATCCGGCGGGCTCTTCAGAGGGCGCGGGAGCGCGGCGGCCGCTGCGTGGTGCTGACGTTTGATCCCCATCCATTCCAGGTGATCGCGGCACCGGCAGAGCCGTTCCTGCTCACCACGATCGAGGAGCGAGTGCAGCTGCTGGCGGGGCTCGGCGTGGATGTGACGGTGGTCGTGCGCTTCGATGAAGCGTTTAGGCAGATCACGGCGGACGCGTGGATCGAGATGCTGGTCCACCGGACCAGGCTCACTGAGGCGGTGTGCGGTCCGAGCTACACGTTCGGCCGGGACCGCACGGGCGATGCCGGAATGCTGCTGCACGTGGGACGGGGACGCGGGGTTGCGGTGCATATCGTGCAGCCCGTGAAGATCGAAGGCACGATCGTCAGCAGCTCGGTCATCCGAAGACTGCTTCGCGAGGGTGGTGTCCGAGATGCCGCGAGGCTGCTCGGCCGGTGGTACGGGATCCAAGGCGCGGTGGTGCAAGGGGAGGGTCGGGGCAGATCGCTGGGATTCCCCACAGCGAACCTGATGCTGCCCGGCCAGAAGATCACTCCCGCGGCCGGCATCTACGCCGCATTCTCGCGTACGCCGGCAGGCGTCCACCGAGCCGCCGTGAGCATCGGCACCCGGCCGACATTCGGCCCGGGACGGCTTGTCATCGAGGCCCATCTCCTGGACGTCTCAGAGGATCTGTACGGCGCGGAAATCGAACTCTATTTCGTGGACCGCCTCCGTGACGAAATGACGTTTGCCTCGGTCGATGAGCTCGTCCGCCAGATGCACGATGACATCAGCCAAACACGCCGGCTCCTCCAAAGACATGCGATGCCGTTCACGCCAATTGAGGCGTGAATCGTGTTAGAATGTTTCAGAGTGACTTGGCTGGGAGGTCCGTGCCTCCGACGGCCCCTCAGCTTTTTCATGAGACTGCGGTCGTCGGTAGTAGGTCGTCGGTCGTGGAAACTACAACTGCAGATTCGTCTACGACCCACGAGCTACGACCCACGACCTTCGACTGCAGTTAGAATTGTATGGAGGTGAAGGTGTGTGACCCTGCGTAAGACTGCCAAGACCGAGATTGTCACAAAGTACAAGCGGCACCAGGCCGATACCGGCTCACCTGAAGTCCAGATCGCCCTGCTCACAGAGCGCATCACTCAGCTGACCGAGCACCTCGCGGCGCACAAGAAGGATTTGCACTCGCGCCGCGGGCTGCTGAAGATGGTGGGGCATCGCCGGCGCCTGCTGACCTACCTCATGCGCAGCGACCCGCCTCGGTACCGCCAGGTCGTTGACACCCTTGGCCTCCGCCGATAGCTCGAAGGAGAAGCCTATGAGTTCACATGGACAGCCTCCGGTGCATCGCGCCGAGGTAGAGGTTGCCGGCCGCCCGCTGACGTTGGAGACGGGCTGGCTGGCGAAACAGGCAAACGGAAGTGTCGTCATGCGGTACGGGGACACCGTCGTGCTGGTCACGGCGACGATGTCGACCCCGCGCGAGGGCATCGACTTCTTTCCGTTGACCTGTGATTTCGAAGAGAAGATGTACGCCGCCGGGAAGATCCCCGGCGGCTTCTTCAAGCGCGAGGGCCGTCCGGGCGAGCGGGCCATTCTGTCCGCGCGTCTGATGGACCGGCCGATCCGGCCCCTCTTCCCAAAGGGATTTCGCAACGACATCCAGGTGATCGCGACCGTCCTCTCGGCAGATCAGGAGAACGATCCGTCGCTGCTGGCGGTCAACGGCGCATCGGCGGCGCTGACGATCTCCGACATCCCCTTCGACGGGCCCATTGGTGCCGTGCGCATCGGACTGACGAACGGAGAGCTCGTGGTGAATCCACCGATGCAGCAGACGGATGAAGGGAGCGGTCTGGATCTCGTCGTGGCTGCCAGCGACAACGCGATCATCATGATCGAAGCCGGCGCCCAGGAATTGCCCGAAGAGCGGCTCCTTGACGCGCTCGACCTCGCCCATCAAGAAATCCGGCGGATCATCAAGGCCCAGCGGGATCTCGCCGCCCGCGCGGGCCGGCCGAAGGTGGAGGTGGCACTCGCGGCCGTCGATCGAGAGTTGGACGCCGCGGTGCGCGGGCGGGCGCTGCCGCTCATCAGGCAGGCGCTGGGTCAGTCCGAGAAGCTCATGCGCGAGGATGCGCTGCGCCGCGTCGCCGAAGAGGCCGCCCCGGCGCTACTTGAGCAGTATCCTGAACAGGCGAAGGAGATCGAAGAGATCATCGCCGCGGTGACGAAAGACGAACTCCGGCGGATGATTCTGGAAGACGGCCTCCGTCCAGACGGCCGGAGGGCGCGGGATATCCGGCCGCTGTCGGCGATGGTCGGCATCCTGCCGCGCGCCCACGGGTCGGGCCTCTTTCAGCGGGGCCAGACGCAGGTCCTGACGGTGGCGACGCTCGGCACCGGCGAAGATGAACAGACCATCGACGACATCAGCCTGCGCACCAGCAAGCGCTTCATGCACCACTACTCGTTCCCGCCGTTCTCGGTGGGCGAGGTCCGTCCGCTGCGCGGCCCGGGCCGCCGGGAGATCGGGCACGGCCTGCTGGCCGAGCGGGCGCTCGAGCGTATGCTTCCCGATGAGACCGCCTTCCCCTACACGATCCGGCTGGTCTCCGAGGTCCTGGAGTCGAACGGGTCGACCTCCATGGCCTCGGTGTGCGGATCGACGCTCGCCCTGATGGACGCGGGCGTCCCGATCAAGGCGCCGGTCAGCGGGATCTCGGTCGGCCTGGTGACCGGTTCGAACGGACAGAGCGTCATCCTCACCGACATCCAGGGCATTGAAGATGCGATGGGCGACATGGACTTTAAGGTCGCCGGTACGCGTGCCGGAGTGACCGCGCTGCAGTTGGACATCAAGACCAAGGGGCTGTCCCGCGAGATCATGGCTCAGGCACTGCAGCAGGCGCGCGAGGCGCGCATGGCCATCCTGGACGCGATGGCCCGGACGCTCGCGGAGCCGAGGGCCGAGCTGTCGCGGTATGCGCCGCGGATCATCACGATCGAGATCAACCCCGACAAGATCCGCGAGGTCATCGGGCCCGGCGGCAAGGTCATCAACAAGATCACGGCGGAGACCGGCGTGAAGATCGACATCGAGCAGGACGGCCGGGTGCTCATCGCGTCGGTCGACGAAGAGGCCGCCAGAAAAGCCTCGCAGATGATCGAGGCGATTGTGCGCGAGGTGAAGGTGGGCGAGACCTACACCGGGCGCGTCACGCGGCTGATGAACTTCGGCGCATTTGTCGAGGTGTTGCCGGGCAAAGAAGGCCTGGTGCACATCTCCGAACTGGCCGACGGGCGGCCGAACAAGGTTGAAGATGTGGTAAAGGTCGGTGACGAATTGACCGTCCGGGTGAAGGAGATCGATCACCTCGGCCGCATCAACCTCACGCGCCGCGGCCTCCCCGGTGGGCCGACCGGCGAACCCGCGCCCGTGCCCTCCGGTGACCGCAGGCCACGGCGGGACGACCGGCGTTTCGGGGACCGTCACCGCCGCCGCGGCCCGCGACCCGAAAATCCGTGACTCGTGACTCGTGACTCGCCCGCAGGAATCACTTCCCCACCTCTGAAATGCTGTTGAAGATTGCCGCCTCGATAAGGGCGCGCGCTGTGCGCTCCTGGTGAGGCTTGACGAATCACGAATCACGAGTCACGAATCACGCCATGAGTGAACTCATCCGCAAAACCACGCTTCCGAACGGCATCCGCGTGCTCACCGAGCAGATGCCGCAGGTGAAGACAGCCGCGATGGGCATCTGGGTCGGGGCGGGCTCCCGCCACGAGCCGGCGGCGCAGCACGGCATCACCCACTTCCTGGAGCATCTCTTTTTCAAGGGAACGGAGCGCAGGAGCGCGCTGGAAATTGCGCAGATCGTCGACGATATCGGCGGCCAGATGAACGCCTTCACCGACCGGGAGCAGACGGTCTTCTACGTCAAGGTCCTCTCATCACACCTAGAGCAGGCCGTGGAAATCTGCGCCGACATGCTGCTCCACAGCCGGTTCGACCCGGAATCCGTCGAGCGGGAGCGTCAGGTCATCACCGAAGAGATCAAGAGTTACGAAGATTCCCCTGACGAGCTGGTGCAGGATCTCTTTGCCCAGACCGTGTGGAACGGGCACTCGCTCGGACGGCCTGTCATCGGCACGCTTGCAACCGTCAGCCGGCTGACCCGCGACGACTTCCTGGCGTATGTCCGGCGGTACTACCGCGCGGCGAACGTCGTTATCGCGGTCGCCGGCGAAGTCGAGCACGAGCGTGTCGTCGATCTCATTGCGCGGTATTTTGGGAGCTGGGACGGGGCCGTCGAATTCCCGCCGGCCGACCCGCCCAGACTGCAGGCCGACCTCGCAACGCGTTTCAAGGAAATCGAGCAGGTGCACCTGTGTCTGGGCACGCAGGGGCTGGCCCACGATGACGAACGCCGCTACACCTTCTCCGTCCTGGACACGCTGGTCGGTGGCGGGATGAGTTCCCGCCTGTTTCAGGAGATCCGGGAGCGACGCGGGCTCGTCTATACGATCGGATCGTACGGCGCATCGTACCGGGATGGAGGCCTGTTCGTCGTGTACGCGGGCATGAGCCCGCAGGCCGGCCCTGAGGTCATCACGCTGACGCTTGAGGAGTTTGACAAACTCAAGCAGGAGCCCCCATCCGCAGCGGAACTCGCAAGAGCGAAGGAGTCGCTCAAGGGCAGTCTCATGCTGTCGCTGGAGAGCACCGGCAGCCGCATGTCGATGCTCGCGCGGTCTGAAGTGTACTACCGCCGGCAGATCACGCTCGACGAACTGATCGCCCGGATCGATGCGGTCACCGCAGATGAAGTGCGGCAGATAGTGGTCGACCTGTTCCAGCCCGGCCGGCTGTCGATGGCCGCCATTGGGCCGTTCCGGCCGGACGGAAAGCTCGACGGCGAGATGCGACAGGCGTTCGAGCGGTATCGCGAGAGCGCGGTCACGCGATAACGCGACGACGCGCAAGGTCTTGAGGTCGAGAGGCGACCGCCATGGCAGACAAGATTCGCGTGGCAGTGGCCGGGGCGGCCGGACGGATGGGGCGCGCTTCGGTCCGGACGATGGCACTGCAGGACGATATGGTGATCGTCGCCGCGCTCGGGCGGGCGAATCAGATCGGGCGCGATGCCGGCGACGTGGCCGGCGCTGGCGCGCTAGGGGTCAAGATCACCGAGAGCCTCGACGAAGCGCTGGCCGCCAGGCCG
>JACPRY010000135.1 GCA_016193565.1 Armatimonadota bacterium | reverse complement strand
TTGAGGATCCGCAGGGCACAGGTCTCCGGGTCGTTCTCCATCACGGCCAGGTCGGTGATCACGGTGACGGTGAACTCCTTCCGCAGGCCCGCCCGCTCGCGTCCCCCGGGGCCGTCCAGAAATCCCGGGCTCGTGATGTAGTCGCACCGTTCAGGAAATCTCCTCCGCTCGTGATGCGTGATGACGATCAGCCGCGGGCAGTGGGAGGCCATGTC
Organism: Armatimonadota bacterium; assembly: GCA_016193565.1. Classification (GTDB taxonomy): domain Bacteria; phylum Sysuimicrobiota; class Sysuimicrobiia; order Sysuimicrobiales; family Kaftiobacteriaceae; genus JACPRY01. The sequence goes on along the minus strand of JACPRY010000135.1, from coordinate 2,671 downwards.
GTTCGCGCCGCCGCTGCCGGGCAATCGCCGCCGGATCGCATTGGGCCGGCCGATCAGGGTCGAGTTGATGTTGGCGTACCGATCGATCTGCGCCCCACCGATCATCCCGACGTCAATCAACCCCCGCTGCAGCAGGCAGCCCAGGACCTCCCGCAGCGTCCCCAGCTTCATCGCCCGGTGCATTACCTTCGGATCGGAGACGGAGATGGGCGTGGGGAGTACCTGAGGAGCGATCACCCCGCTCTCGACGACCATCGCCACGTTCGGGGCGTGTCGTTTCTGCGCCAGCGCCGTCGCCAGCAGCGGGAGCCCGGTACCGACAAAGACGATCTCTCCGTCCCGGAGCGCCCGGGCGGCTTCGATCACCATCAACTCCTGACGGCTGTAATCGGCGGGCTGCTGTGGCATCGCGATCACATCAGGTCCGCCATCGCCTGCCTGAGTCTGGCCAGCCTGGCGGAGCCGGCAGCCTGCCGGAGGTAATCGTCGAATGTCGGGCGCCCCCAGATCCGCTGCTGGAGGTAGGTATCGATGTCCGGGGAGCCCGCGCGTGCGGCCTCCTGGTAGGCGGTGACCTCGTCGCCGTCGTAGTCGTAGTAGCCGTATGTCGAGGTGGGATAGGCGCCGTACGGCTGGACGACCACGGCGTCGATGTGCATAAACGGCACAGTCGTTCGCTCGGGATGGGCGCGGATCTCATCGGTCGGCACCAGCTCCTCGCAGCTGACGATCACGTGGAACGACGCTCGGATCATCTCGGGTTCATGCGTGGCGAATCCCTCGATGACGATGTTGCCGAGAGGATCGGCGCGTTGCACATGGACGATCGATACGTCCGGCTGGAGCGCTGGCAGGAGGACGACACGCTCTCCGGGATTCCAGGGATTCCCGATCACGACGGCCTTGCCCGGCGCGTCATCCTGCGGCCCCAGGAGATCGGATCCGAGGAGACTGCGGGTCGGCATGAACGGGACGCCCATCTCGCCCGCGAGGAAGCGGGTCACCATGGCAAGATGGCTGTAGTCCTCCACCTCGAGGGTCCCACTCTCGATGCCTCGCCGCCAGCAGAAGGTCGTCCCGAATCGCTCGAGGTTGCCCGAGCCACTCTCGCAGCGCCGCACCAGAGAGGCCCCCACGAGCTGGTCCATCGCAATGGAGAGGTTGCAGCCGACCACGGTGAGGCCACCGATGCGCTGGCGGATGATCTCGTGCGTGAGCGCCATGGGGCAGCGCCCGATGTTCTGCCCGCCCATGCCGAGGATCGCTCCGGGATGGACGAACTGTGCGACCGCGTCGGATGCGGTCATGACCTTCTCCGTGTTTCTAGATGGGGTGCGCACGACGATCTGACTGATGCGGTATCCACCGAGGATATTGTCTGCATTGTGCGCGAAAGCGAAGTATATTGTCAAATGACGCCCAGCAGCATGGGGAGAGGTTCATTGGCAGCCAAGACGTACGCCGCGGCGGTGGACCAGGGGACGACCGGTACCCGGTTCATGATCTTCACCCATGACGGGGACGTGCTCGCGTCCGCCTATCAGGAACACGTCCAGCACTACCCGCAGCCCGGATGGGTCGAACACGACCCGCGTGAGATCTGGGAGACGACGCAGCAGGTCATCCAGGAGGCTCTCAGCCGAGGCCGCATCCAGCCCGGCGCGATCAGCGCGATCGGAATCACCAACCAGCGGGAGACCACGATCGTCTGGGACCGCCGGACGGGCCGGCCGGTCTACAATGCCATCGTCTGGCAGGACACGCGTACCCGTGAGATCTGCCAGAAGATCATCGACGACGGGTTTGAGCCGGTGGTCCGCGAGCGCACCGGCCTGGTCAGCGCGACGTATTTTTCTGGTCCGAAACTCATGTGGCTCCTGGACCACGTTCCCGGTGCGCGCACCCACGCCGAGCGCGGCGAGGTCCTGTTCGGCACGATGGACACCTGGCTGATCTGGTGGCTGACCGGAGGGCCGCAGGGCGGAGCCCACGTGACCGACTACACGAACGCCTCGCGAACGATGTTGATGAACCTGCGGACCCTGGACTGGGACGACGAACTCCTGCGGTACCTGGGTGTTCCGCGCGCCTGCCTCCCGGCGATCCGTCCGTCCAGCGATCGGACCTTCTACGGGGTCACCCCACACGACGGTCCGCTGCGCACCGAGGTCCCGGTGTGCGCGGACCTGGGTGACCAGCAGGCGGCGCTGGTGGGACAGGTCTGCTACAGCCCGGGCGAGGCCAAGAATACGTACGGCACGGGGAACTTCCTGCTGATGAACACCGGCGACCAGATGGTCCGGTCGCAGAGCGGTTTGCTGACGACGCTCGCGTATGGCCTGAACTCCGGCCGCTGCGTGTATGCGCTGGAAGGTTCGATCGCCATCACCGGTGCGGCCGTGCAGTGGCTGCGGGACAATTTGCGCCTGATCGACTCTGCCGCGGAAACGGAGGAGATCGCCCGGTCGGTCGAAGACGCGGGCGGTGTCTATTTCGTCCCCGCATTTTCGGGTTTGTTTGCGCCGCATTGGGACATGTACGCACGCGGCGTCATCGTGGGGCTGACGCGGTTCACCGACCGGCGGCATCTTGTTCGCGCCACCCTCGAGGCGATCTGCTACCAGACGCGCGAGGTGACCGAGGCGATGCGGGCCGACTCGGGCGCGAATCT
>JACPRY010000015.1 GCA_016193565.1 Armatimonadota bacterium | reverse complement strand
GGCTGCCGGCAAGCCGGGATGGACTGCTGCGCCTGAAAGGCATCGGCCCGTATACGGCTGGAGCGGTCATGACGTTTGCCTTCAACGTACCGACGCCAATCCTCGACACGAACGTCCGGCGCGTGCTCCGGCGTGTCTTCTATGGAAGCCGTCCGGTGGGCGAGCCGCGGCTGTGGTCGCTCTCCGCGACGCTGCTGCCGCAGCGGCGCGGATACGACTTCAACCAGGCGCTGATGGATTTCGGTGCGTCCATCTGCACGGCGAGAACGCCGCAGTGCGTCCGCTGCCCGATGCGCGAGTTCTGCCGCGCCTACGCGCATCTGCACGGATGAGAACCATCACGGCGATCTGCTTCGACGTGGGCGACACCCTGATTGCCTACCGACGGCCGATGCGCATCCTGTTGCAAGATTTCTTCATCGAACGCGACGAGATCCTCAACCGCGACGCGATCGCCGAGGGGTTGGACGCCGTGAACTCGCGCTACCGTCATCTCGTCGAACAGGTGAAGACGGTCGAGGAGGAGCGGCGCATGTGGCTGGAGGTGGCGCGCGATCTGTTGGACCTGCTGCTGCCACGCCGGCGTGCGCTCTATCCTGCGCTGGCGCAGTGGTTCAGTGAGGGCTGGAAGCACTTCAAGGTCTTCCGCGACGCGGTGCCGACGTTGAAAAAGCTACGGGAAGGTGGGTACCGGCTGGCCGTCGTCTCGAACTGGGAACCATCGCTGGCGGTGACGCTCGAGCATCTCGGCCTGCGTCCCTATTTTGAGGCGGTCGTTGTCTCATCGACCGAAGGGATCTGGAAACCGGATCCCCGGCTCTTTCAGATCGCGCTCGACCGACTGCACGTGTCCCCAGAACAGGCCGTCAGCGTCGGTGACCACGTGGAGCGAGACATCAAGGCCGCGTGGGATGCCGGCATGCAGGCGATCCTGCTCGACCGTTTCGACGACTATCCACAGTTCAGCCCCCGCGTGCGCAACCTCAGCGAGTTGAGCGAATGGCTGCGGCTGCACGAGCAGCAGCGCGAGGCTTCATCCACGGCGGTTTCCCGAGATACTTCGCGGACGGACACAGATCATTGAGTGGACAGGTCGGGCACTGCGGATGCTGGGCCGTGCAGACTTGGCGGCCGAAGTAGATGAGCCGCAACGAAAAGCCGTCCCACTCTTCGCGCGGGATAATCTCCATCAACTGCCGTTCGATCTTCGCCGGATCATCGCTCGTCGCCAGCCCCAGACGCTGGCTCAGCCGCCGGACGTGCGTGTCCACGACGAGCCCAAGACCGTCGCGTGGATCATCGCCCCCGCCGCCCCAGGGCTCCAAGCGCTTCGCGGAGAGCAGCACGTTTGCGGTCTTCCGCCCCACGCCTTCGAGCGTCAGCAGTTCGTCCATCGTCAGCGGGACGCGGCCGCCGAACCGTTCCAGCAGCGACCGGCTCATGCCGACGATCGCTCGAGTTTTCTGATGGAAGAACCCGGTGGGTTTCACGATACGCTCGACGTCGCGCGGCCGCGCGGCGGCAAAGTCCTGCGGGGTACGGAACTTCTCAAACAGCACGGGGGTGACGCGGTTCACCATTGCGTCCGTGCATTGGGCGGACAGGATCGTCGCCACAAGCAGCTGGAAAGGATCGCGGTGCTTGAGCGGCAACCGCACGTCCGGATAGCGCTCGTGCAGCCGCTCGATGATCTGTAGCGCGCGGCGGCGCCGCTGAGCGCGGCTCTCCTTCCCCGGACTCGGAACAGATGCGCGCCGGCGCTGGGACCGGCGATGTGCAAGGGTCATGGGATGCGGTCTAATTCACCATCGGGCGCGACAAACTCCTATGACGGTGGCGACATTAGATAGGAAAGGACATGCACCGGACGAACGATGCGGATATGGACTTCGCGGGCCGGATGACGGCGGTCCGGCGGGCGATGCAGCACCACCGCATTGATCTGCTCGCCCTTCCGCCGGGCGACGACCTCCGCTACCTCACCGGATTTTCGCCGCTCGCTGATGAACGCCCCTGCTACCTGTTCCTCTCGGCCAAGGCCGGCGCATTTTTGGTCCCAACACTCAATGCGGATCAGGCCGAACGGTACATCCGGCAGCCATTTCTCGTCTACGCTGACGCTGACGGTCCGGCGAGCGCGCTTGAGGAAGTCCACAGCCAATTTGGATCGCCGCGGCGGGTGGCGGCCGGCGATGTCATGCGGGCCGATGCGCTCCTCCTCCTCCAACGACAATGGGATGATGCGGAGTACGTGACGGCCTCTGAGATTCTGGCGCCGCTGCGCATGCACAAGACCGCTGAGGAGATCGACGTCCTGCGGCGAGCGGCGGCCACCGCTGATCGGGCGGTCGAGGCTGCCACCGCCGCCTGCCGTTCCGGCGTCTCAGAAATAGAAATCGCGCAGGCGGCGACCGCCGGATTTCATGCCGCGGGCGCGACCGAAGTGACCTTCACAGTGGTTGCGTTCGGACCCAACAGCGCATTCCCGCACCATCAGACCAGCACGCGCCGGATGGAACCCGGCGACCCTGTGCTGCTGGACCTGGGCAGCAAACTGGACGGCTACTGCTCTGACATCACCCGGATGGCGTTTCTCGGCGCGCCGAGTCCCAGGTATCGAGAGATCCACAGAATCGTTGAAGACGCGGTACAGGCCGCGCTGGCTAGTATCAAACCCGGCACACCGATCCGGGAGGTTGATCTCGCTGCCCGGCGCGTTATCGAGCGGGCCGGTTACGGCCAGCACTTCATGCACCGCACCGGACACGGAATCGGGCTTTCGGGACACGAACCGCCCTCGATCACGCACACCAACGAGATGCCGCTCGAAGCTGGGATGGCGTTCAGCGTGGAGCCGGGGATCTACCTGCGGGGAGAGTTCGGCGTGCGGCTCGAGGAGATCGTGGGATCTACCTGCCCGGAGAGTTTGGGGTGCGCCTCGAGGAGATCGTCGTCGTCACGCCTGCGGGTCACGAAGTTCTCAGCCAGCTCCCGCGTGATGTGCGAGTAATTCGGGACTCGTGACTCGAGATGCAGTCCAGTAGGGTCTCTTCGGGTCACGTATCACGGATCACTTTGCAATCAGCAGGGCCGCCGCCAGCAGCAGGCCGAACCGTAAGTGCAACTGCGCACTGTCGCGCAATCCCTTTGTCGTGAGTTCCCGCCGATCGGTCTCCGTTCGTACGGCCTGCCACACGCGCGCCGCGCGGGGTAGGGTCAGCAGCGTGACCGCTGATTGGTAGGGGAGAGCACCGCTCGCAATCCCCCCGACGACTGCCGCATACGCGCCGGCGATCAGTCCGAGGAATTCGATGCGGGTAGCCGCCGCACCGAGATACGTTGCGAGCGTCCGTTTGCCCGCGGCGCGGGAGATCCCTGAGGTTGTTGGCGACGAGGATTGCGGTGACGAGCGCCGCTACCGGCAGTGCTGCCCACACTGCCGTTGGGGAGATGCTTCCGGTGAGGACAAAGTAGGTACCAGCCACAGTCGCCATGCCCATGAGAGCAAAGACGACAAGATCGCCCAGACCGACATAACCGAGTGGGAGAGGACCGCCGGTATATGCGTATCCGGCGAGCACGCCAAGGACACCGATCACGAGAATTGGCCAGCCCCGGACGATCACCAGCCACAAACCCAGCAGGCTACCGAGTCCGAACAGCACAAAGGCTGCTCTCAGCACCGATCTGGGTGAGAGCAGGCCTCGCTGGATCACGCCTGAAGGTCCCGGTGAATCGGGCGTATCTACTCCCCGTACGTGGTCGTAATAGTCGTTCGCCAGATTCGTCCCGGCGTGGATGGCAACCGAAGCGATGAGGGTGACGGCAAACAGCGTGGTGGAAAACGTTCCTCCATAGCCGGCGGCGGCCGCGCCAACCAAAACAGGCGTCGCCGAGGCAGTGAAAGAGGCCGGCCTGACCGCGCGCCACCACACGGCGAGAGAACCCGACAACGCGATAACGCGAGAACGCGGCAACACAGACTGTTCTAGAGCGCGACTCGAGATGGATTGCGTTGTCCCGTTGTCCCGTTGCCCCGTTGCCGGTCGTTCGGGTGTCAAGGTCGCCACGGAATCGCGAGGCGCTCGACCCAGTCCAGCGCAATCGTCGCCAACCAGCCGAGGATCGCGGTCACGAGCAGCCCCACGAACATTACATCTACGGCAAAGATCTGGTACGAGCGCCAGATGAGAAACCCGATGCCAGCTTCAGAGCCGAGCAGTTCCGCGCCAACGATGACGATCAACGCAAATCCCATCCCCAACTTCAATCCCGTGAAGATCTGCGGCAGCGCCCCCGGCAGGGCGACGGTGGTGACGATGCCGCGTGAACCGGCGCCGTACGCGCGAGCAATGTTGAAGTACGCGCGGTCCAGTCCCAGCACCCCCGCCATCGTGTTCAGCAGCACCAGGAAGAAGATACTCAACGCCACGATGCTGACCTTCGACGCCTCGCCGATTCCCAGGTAGAAGATGATCAACGGGTAGATGGCGATCTTCGGGATCGGGTAGATCGAAGCGACGATCGGCATCAGCAGGGCGCGGACCGGGCGAGCGAGTCCCATCGCGAGCCCGAGCGCTACCGCGGGCAAGGCGCCCAGCAGAAAGCCGAACAGGATCCGGCGCACGCTCACGGCGATATGGAACAGCAGCTCGCCGGTCTGCGCCATCTTCCACAGCGTGCGCACGATGACGCTCGGCGGCGGGAAGAACCGCGGATCGGCCACGCCGGTCTGGCTGAGCGCCTCCCACAAGAGCAGAAGACCGAGTGGCGAAAGGACCGCGAGCCACCAATACGATCGCCCGTTCACCCCTGCCTCCCTCTCAGCACCTCATCTCGCAAGTCTTCCCACAGCCTTGCGCTCAGCGCACCGTATTCCGGATCCTGGCGCACTGCCCTGAACTCACGCGGCCTTGGAAGCCGGACCGGCACCTCGGACTTGATTCGTCCCGGCGCCGCGCTCATCACCAGCACACGATCGGCCAGCCGGATCGCCTCATCCAGGCTGTGCGTCACGAACACCACGGTCTTGCGGTTCTCGTGCCACAGCCGCAGCAGCTCGTCCTGGAGGAGCAGGCGGTTCTGTTCGTCCAGGTTCGCGAACGGCTCGTCCATCAGGAGAATGTCGGGATCGGTCGCGAGCGCCCGTGCGATGTTCACGCGCTGACGCATGCCTTCGGACAGCTGATGAGGGTAGGCATCAGGAAATCCCTTCAGTCCGACGCGATGCAGTTGCTCTGCCGCGCGCATGCCGCGCTCGGCCGGCGGGACACCCATCTGCTGCAATCCATACTCGACATTCTGCTGCACGGTGAGCCATGGCAGCGTGCTGACGCCCTGAAAAATCAGGGCGGCAACGAGCCGGCCCGGTTCGCGCCTGGGAATCTCGACGGTTCCCGCGGTCGGAACGATGAGACCGGCGAGGATGTGCAGCAGCGTGGTCTTGCCG
>JACPRY010000108.1 GCA_016193565.1 Armatimonadota bacterium | reverse complement strand
TGCTCGAGGGCCCCGCCGGCCTCGATCGTCTCTAGATCCTGCTGCCATCCGTAGCCTTGCTTGACCGCCCAGCGTGCGCCGCCTTTGAGCACGTTGTCGATTTCATTCATGCTGACTTTGATGCGCCCGGTCGAACCGACGCCCGACGGGACCGCGGCAAACACAGAGTCGACGAGCGGCTGCAGTTTCTCGCGGACTTCGTCTTCTTCGAGCGTGGTGCGGATTAGACGCACCCCGCAATTGGAGACGACAAACGAATTGGCAATGAAGTTATGATTTTGGTCAGCGACGGTAAGATCGTAGACACGTTCGTTGAATGAAATCTGCTGCTTGCGGATGATTACGTCCCAGACCTGGCCGGTCTCACCCAGGCCCCGCGTTCGCTGTTTGAGGAACGACCAGAAGCCCGGAAAATCAACCCCGATTCGGACCCCTCTGCCTTCTGGTGCCTGCAAAGCATTGCTCACAAACCCCCTGCGAACATATGGCGAGCCTATGGACGCTGCGATTGCTTCCACGCCGAGACCCATACCCCTTAACGCCTTCGCGAAATCGATGCTGAGTTGGCGTTCTTGAATTACCAGAGACTTGAGCCGGAGGTAGTGTGCCGCCACGCAACCCAGATGCTGTTTCCGGCGATTGTATTCGAACCCTACCCGAGTCCACAGCCGCACAAGATTGGCGGGGTCGCTTGAGATCTGCAGTCGTAGCCGCACAGATACGTCGCCGTGACGACCAACACGCTCCTGTCGCTCTCGAATGATGTTGCTATCAACCTCAAACTCGCGGAGCCAATCTCGAACCTCTTCCAAGAAACGTCTCCCACTGTCGACGTATGCCGGACGCTTGCTCAAAGAGAAGAATTGCCCGCAGAAATTGTAGGGGTGCCCGGTTACGGTCGACGGGCTCGTAAGTTCAGCGCCGAAGAGCGCAGCCAAGTAAAGGCGCTTGAACCAACGAGGGGCATTGTTCAGCCAGAACGGTGTTGAGAAATCCTGCTGAGCTTTTGTGCCTGCTATCGCGCCCAGCGCATGAAGAAGTAGCGCAAGTCCTCTCGATCGGCAATGAATGGACGTCTCTTCTCGTTCAAAGAACCGGACTCCGTAGGTCGTCTCAATTCTGTGGGATCTCTGCCGCCGATAGATTCGCGACGGTCTGAAGCCCAGCGCCGCGACATCCCGACGAACATCTTCCAAATCAGCCGGCTCCCCATAGAAGGAAACCAGTGACTCTCCATTCCTGAGGAAGCTTAGGCAGCCGTCACCCTGGAGAAATCCCAGCAATTTTATGAGATACGGCAGCTTCGGATTGTCCATCTTGAGCGGCAGAAGTCCCAGAGCTCGAAGGAAAGCTGTGATCTGTCTGAAGCCATTCAGATTCCCCGGGTAGATCTCAGCGAGGTTCTCTTCGTCAACGAGCGTCGCATTCGTCGGCGCCTCATACGCAACGCCCTCGAATGGATACACCGCGACGAATCCCCCAAGCGGAACATTATTGATCGGGACCATTCCGCTTGGAGTTAGGAAGGGGTGCTCACCAGTTGCGACCATATCACGGCCAATCTCTGTCGTAACCTTGTAAACGTCTGTCGATGGCGGTTTCTCTAGGAAAGCGACGATTTGCGTATCGCGAATTTCAGTCCCCGGGAAGGCACACTTGATCCGTTCAGCACTCCAACGATCTTGCAATTCTCTAATCTTCACATGGAAGCCAAACTGATGGAGCACCCGCGCCTCGCCGCTAAGGCAATTCAAATCGTACCCAATTCCCCCAGGACTAATAATTCCGTCCTCAATACGAAACGCTGCTACTCCACCAACTGGAAAACCATAACCCCAATGAATATCGGGCATGGCGAGCGAGTATCCAACAATGCCGGGAAGAGTGGCGACATTCGCCACCTGCTCGAGCGCCTGCTCCTCCGCGATCTGACGCAGCATCTTCTCGTCTGCAAAAATCAGCCCGGGCACGCGCATGCCGGGCTTGTATGACATGGGGATCTCCCAGCGGTAGTCGTCAACCTTCTTGAGTATGTGAGTCCACGGAGTACTCATTGAGAACAGGACATCCTTTCAACAAGAAAGGCTCCTCAGCCTCGCTGAGGAGCCCCCTCACCCTTACCCTCTCCCGCAAGGGAGAGGGAAGTCATGGGGTTAGAACGGCATCGCCTCGACTGCCACGATCTCTGGCACAGCCTCTTTGAGCATGCGCTCGATGCCGACCTGCAGTGTCATCATCGAGTGCATGCACCCCACGCACGCGCCGGCGAGGCGGATCTGTACGATGCCTTGGACGATGTCAACAAGTTCGATGTCGCCGCCGTCACCCTGGATGTAGGGGCGGATATTATCGAGCGCCTGCTCGACCTTCGCCCGAACGTCCGGCTCAGCGACCTGCGTCTGCACCTGATCGGCCATGGTCCCCCTCGCTACGCTTGCGTTGTGGTTGTCGTTGTCGTTTCCTCGCCGCAGGGCTCGGGCTTGCCGGCCTCGTGGCGCGTCTTGAATGAATGGCCGCACCCGCACGTGGAGATCGCGTTCGGGTTGCGAACTGTAAAGCCTTCGCCGAAGTGCGATTTCACGTAATCAACCTGAGCGCCCTTCAGCACCCCGTAGCTGGACGCGTCAACCAGCAGACGGACTCCGCCGCGCTCGAAGATCTGGTCGTCGTGCTTGCGCTCGGCGTCAAAGCCCATTCCATACGAGAACCCCTCGCAGCCGCCCTGCGTGATGAACAACCGCAGGTAGAGATGCGGCTGCTCCTGGGTCTCCATGAGCTCCTTCAACTTGGTGGCGGCCTGCTCGGTAATTGTAATCATCTCATGTAGATTCTACCACAAACGTTCACCGTGCCAGTCCGGATTTACGGGCGCACCACGACCTTCAGCGCGTCGGCGTCCATCACCATTCGGTAGCCCTCAATGGCTCGCTCCATGGGCAGCCGGTGCGTGATCAGGGATTCGACCGGAAATCCATCCTGCAGCCACTGCAGTGCCTCACGCGTGTGCGAAGGAGCCGCTGAGTACGATGGGACAATCCTGACCTCATTGAAGAAGACGTCGTGCACGGGCAACGGCCACGTTTCGTTGGGCGGGGCCGGCGCGAACAGCACGACCGTCCCGCCCGGCGCCGCCGCCCGGAAGCCTTGTTCGATCGCCTCAATGGACCCCGGGCCGACGATGACGACGTCTGCACCGAGCCCCTCCGTCTTGACGCGGACCGCATCGACGAGCGGTTCCCGGGTGACGTCAATCGCGGCGTCCGCGCCGAGTTTCAGCGCCAGTCTCACTCGATCGGAAAGGCGATCCGCGCCGAGCACCAGCTCCGCGTCCAGCCGACGCGCAGCCAGCACGTGCAGCAGCCCCATCACCCCGAGTCCAACAACCAGCACCCGGTCGCCCCGCGCGAGGCCGGCGCGACGCACGGATTTCAGCACGCAGCCAAGGGGCTCGATGAACGTCGCGGCGTCGTCAGAAACGTCAGGCGGGATCCGCAGCGTGTCTCCGCGCACGATCTCTTCCGGCACGACGGCGTACCTGGCGATGCCACCGGGGGTGAGCCGTGTCCGCCGCCAGGTCCGGCAGTGCACGTGATCGCCCCGCCGGCACGCGCGGCAGTTGTTGCAGGGCGCGTGGTGGTGCACGAAGACTCGATCGCCGATCGCAAATTCGCGGACGTGGGAGCCGGCGTAGACGACCTCGCCCACCGGCTCGTGCCCCAGGGCAATCGGCGCTTTTCGCTCCATGTACCAGGTCATCGCCTCGCCGGGGCAGAGACCGCAGGCGAGAATCCGGATCATCAAATCGCCATTGCCGGGCTCGGGCAGCGCGACCTCTTCAAACCGCAGGTCGCCTCTGGAATGGAAGATGACTGCGGGGGTGGTCTCCGGCAGCGTGGCGGTGCCGCGGTCTACACCCATGCAGCCGGCTCTGGGAGAATCGCGTACTTCATGCCGTGGCCGCGGTCCAGCGACGCGAAAACGTCGGCGATGCCGTCCAGGTCGCGCACGCCGGTGATGAGCGGCTGCACCGAGATCCCGCCGGTGGCCAGCAGGTGGTGCGCTTCCTCAACATCCTGCGGCCGGAAGTGGAACGCGTTGATAATGTCGATCTCATCATAGTGCAGCCGCGTCGCGTCAAAGGCCACGTGGGTGCCGTCCGCGAGGCCGGCGAACAGCACGACGCGCCCGCCGGTCGCTGCCCACCGCGGCGCCTCCATCCAGATCGTCGGGTTGCCCGTGCACTCGATCACCACGTCGGGGCCCACGCCGCCGGTCAGCGCGCGGACGCTCTCGCCGACGTGCTCGCGTTCTGTGTCCACGACCGCGTGCGCGCCGACGTCGAGCGCGAGCTGCAGCCGTTCGGCTCGCCGGCCGACGGCGACGACGCGGGCGCCTGCGGCGCGGGCCATGGCGATGTGCAGCATGCCGATGGCGCCCAGGCCGACGACCGCCACCTGCTCGACCGGCTCCGGCCGCAACCGGTTCCAGGCGTGGATCACGCAGGCGAGCGGTTCAAGAAAGGCGCTCTCGATGTATGAAAGGGTGCTCGGCCTCGCCATCAGATGGGTAGAGGCCACTTTCGCGGACACCAGCAGATAGTCGGCATACGCGCCCAGGACCATGTCGTCAAAGAGACGCTCGCAGAGGTTCTCACGGCCTCGGCGGCAGGCAGCGCAGCGGCCGCACGGTGCCGTTGGCGTCGGCACAACCGAGTCGCCCTCCCGCACACGGTGCGCGCCCTGCCCGACCGCAATGACGTCGCCGGCGCACTCGTGCCCGAAGGGGCCGAAGGGCACCTTCGGATGGCCGCGGCGATAGGTCTTCAGATCGGTGCCGCAGGTGAGCGCCGCGCGGATCTTGAGCACGACTTCTCCCGGGCCGGGGGTAGGCACAGGACGCGTCACGAGTTCGATGCGCCGCGGCTCCACGAGATGGGCTTGACGCATGAAAGACGGTGAATGGTGAATGGTGAATGGTGAATGGGAAGACGACGGAAGCGCCACTCCGGCCATGCGCTTAGCTTCCATGCACGAATCCCTTTCTATTCACCATTCACGATTCACGATTCACGGTCTTTCGGGGCCAGTTTCGACGGGGAGCTGTTCGTTCATCCAGGCGACGATTCCGCCCGCGATGTTGTAGGCGCGCTGATTGCCCAGCTGGCGGAGCGCCTCGGCCACCGTGGCGCTGCGCTGACCCACTGCGCAGTAGACAATCACCGGCCGCGTGAGCGGAATCTCGTCGATGCGCTGCTGGATCTCGCTCATCGGAATCAACGTGGCGCCGGCGATCCGCGACGTCACCCACTCCCACACTTCGCGGACGTCGACAAGGTCGGCCTCGCCGCGATCCAGCATGGCTTTCGCTTCTGATGGAGCCACATCGATGATCGCCGGGGGCGCCTCGACGGCCGTGGCGGCATGCGCCACCTCGCGACCGGGGACGCCGCAGAACGCCTCGTAGTCGATGAGTGCCGTGATCGTCGGGTGGTCGCCGCACACCGGGCAGGCCGGGTTGCGGTTCCACGTCACCGAGCGCACATCGCCATCGAGCGCGTCAAAGATGAGCAGCCGGTTCGCGAGTGTCGTGCCCTTGCCGAGCAGGATCTTGATCGCCTCGGTCGCCTGCAGCGTACCCATGTAGCCGGCTACCGCGCCGACGATGCCGCCTTCCGCGCAGTTGGGCACCGCGCCGGGCGGCGGCGGGGTCGGGAAGAGGCAGCGGTAGCAGCCGCGGCCGGGCAGGAAGACGGTCGCCTGGCCTTCCCACTTGAGAATGCTCGCGTCCACGAGCGGTTTCCCCAGCATCACGCAGGCGTCGTTGAGGAGATACCGCGTCGGGAAGTTATCGCTCCCGTTGACGACCACGTCAAAGTCCTTGATGATGTCCAGCGCGTTCTCACTGGTCAGCACGGTCTGGAACGGGATGACCTGGATGTCCGGATTGATGTCCTCAAGCGTCCGCTTGGCCGACTGCGTCTTGGGGCGGCCGATGTCGTGGGTGAAGTGCATCACCTGGCGGTGGAGGTTGGTGAGATCGACGCGATCGCCGTCGACGATGCCGAGCGTGCCGACGCCCGCGGCCGCGAGATAAATGCCGGCCGGGCTGCCCAGCCCGCCGGCGCCGACCAGCAGCACCTTGCTGTCGAGCAGCTTGCGCTGGCCGGAAATCCCAACCTCTTCGAGAATGACCTGGCGCGCGTAGCGCTCCATCTGCTCCTGGGTCAGCAGCGGCCCAGGACGCGCGGTGACCTTCATCGACTTCACCTCATGCCACTACTACTTCATAGTGTCATTGCGAGCGGAGCGAAGCAATCTCCTATCGATATGAGATCGCCACGGCCCTGCGGGCCTCGCGATGACAGGCTGAAAGGAATAACGGCGAATTGACCTTGTAAATTCTATCATACCGCACCGATTCCGACCGCTTTCGATGAAATGGTATAATAGCACGGTTCTTTGGGAAGGAAGGAACCGCAAATGTCAGACGAACTCTTCGACGTCACGATCGTCGGCGCAGGGCCCACCGGTTTGTTCGCCGCCTACTACTCCGGATTCCGCGGTCTCAGGACGAAACTCATCGACAGCCAGCCGGATCTCGGCGGTCAGGTCACCGCGCTCTATCCCGACAAGTTCATCTACGACGTCGCCGGCTTCCCCAAGATCCTCGGAAAAGACCTGGTCACCAACCTCGTCGAGCAGGCGATGCAGTACAAGCCGGCGGTCCACCTCAATGAGAATGTCCAGATGATGACGCGCGTGGACGACGGCAGCATCGAGCTCGGCACCGACCTCGGCAAGCACCGCACGAGAGTCATCATCATCACCGCCGGCATCGGCGCGTTCACGCCCAAGACGTTCAAGCGGCCGGAGCTCGACCAGTGGATGGGACGCGGCCTGCACTTTGCGGTCCGCTCGAAGGACGACTTCCGCGGCAGGCGCCTGCTCGTCATCGGCGGCGGCGACTCCGCGCTGGACTGGGCGCTCGGCCTGGTGGATTATGCGACGGAGATCACGCTCATTCACCGGCGTGACCAGTTCCGCGCCCACGAGGACAGCGTGAAGAAGCTGTTCAACTCGCCGATCAAGGTGAAGACGTTCTACGAACTCCGGACGATCCGAGGCGACGGGCAGGTCCGCGAGGCGGTCGTGTACCAGAACAAGACCCAGCAAGAGGAAGCGCTCCAGGTCGACGCCGTGCTCGCGTTCCTCGGCCTCATCAGCAACCTCGGGCCGATCCGCGAGTGGGGCATGGAGATTCAGGACGACTCGATCGTCGTCACCACCAAGATGGAGACGACGCTGCCCGGCGTGTACGGCGCCGGCGATATCACGATCTATCCCGGAAAGCTGAAGCTGATCGCCACGGGATTCGGGGAAGCGGCGACCGCCGTCAATAACGCGATGACCTACATCAACCCGAAAGCCTCGGCCTTCCCCGGCCACTCGTCCTCGATCATGGAGCAAAAGGAAAAGGCGGGAGCCAAGAGATCCTAGCGTTCGTCTACCTATCGGTTCGGTCGTGACGCTCGGTTGGCAGGTCCAGAGGCTCACGCCGTCCGGCGGCGGCTGCAAACGCCGGCACCATCGCAATCGTGAACGGCGTGGCGCCCGGGTGCGTGCTGAAGCGGCCGAGGAACACCTGACTGGGTTGCACGAGCCGCAGGTTTGCCAGCAGGCTGAACGTCAGCGTATCTCCGGTCGTCTTGAAGTCAAACCCGCTGATCCCTCCGACCGTCCCGGTCACGAACACCAGCCGGCCGCCCTGCGGCAGCACCCATGAGACGACACGGCCTTCTGAGCGCACGTCATGGAACTGACCGTTCGTCACCAGCTGGCCTGAGAACACGTTCGCTGAGAGTGTGCTCCAGCGCACGTGCCAGCCGTTCTGGTCGAGCCAGATATAGTAGGCAGGCTGGGCGTTGATCTGGATGGCCGGCTGCCCGACGAATTGATCGGACCAGACCATTGGCTGCTGGGCGTAGGCGGCCGAGAGACTGAGCACAAGAATTGCGGTGGCCGTACCGACGACCAGCATAAAGCGTGAGTACCACATGATAATCCCTCCTGAGACAGACATTCACCAGGAATACGCACTAGGGCACCCCTAGGTTCTGCGGTTGATTTACCCACCTATTTTGTCGCTACTTCGCCACCTACAACTACCAGCCGAGCACGCGGCGGAGCGCCGCGACGCGGTGCTTGCTCAGCGGGACCTCACGCTTGCCGTCCAGGACCAGGCTGTACGCGTTGCGGGTCCACGGGACGACGCTTCGGACGTAGCCGAGGTTGACGAGGTAGGCTCGGTGGCAGCGGAAGAACCCCCAGGGTTCCAGGCGCTCCGCCATCCGGCGCAGCCCGGCGTGGCTGCTCAGCTCTCCCCCAGGCGTAACCACGACAGTCCGGTTCCCATCTGCATAGCAGTAGAGGACGTCGGCCACCGGGAGGAGCTTGATCTCCCCATTCACTCGAACTGGAAGACGGTCGAGGGCTGCCATGGACGGATCCCCGGCAAGGATCGTACTGCGGAGGAGCGAGTTCGTCCCGACCGCGGGTGAGCCATCGCAGACTAGCCAAATGGGCCAACTCGCATGTGAGGGACTTTACGGCCGGCTTGCGGTGGCTATGATGGAGGCGCGGAGGGCAGGAGGTCACGATGACTGCTATCCGCGTTCTGGTGGTCGACGACCATCGCCTGGTGGCCGAGTCGATCGCCAGGCTCCTCCAGGACTTTTCCGACCTGCAGGTTGTGGGCCAGGCAAGCACCGGTCCCGAGGCGATCTCGCTCGCCCGCCAGCTCAACCCCTCGGTCATCCTCATGGATATCGGCATGCCGGGGATGGACGGCGTGGATGCCACGTGGACGCTCACGCGCCAGTTCCCCTCGATCCCAGTCCTTATGCTGACGATGTTCGATCACGAGGCATACGTGATCGAGTCGCTTCGGGCGGGAGCGTCAGGGTACCTCGTAAAGACCGCGGGGGCGGATGAACTGGTGCGGGCGATCCGGAGCGTGTACGAAGGGAAGCCCGTGCTGCACCCGCAGATCGCCTCAGCCGCGCTGCAGCGCCTGGCCACGCGCGGGCGCCTGGGGGCGAAAGATCCGTTCGCGCTCACACAGCGGGAGGTGCAGATCCTTCAGCTAACAGTTGGGGGGCTCGACGCGCTGGAGATCAGCCGGAGGCTCGTGCTGAGCCCGCACACGGTGCGGAACCATCTGAAGTCAGCGTACAGGAAGCTGGGAGTGCATGGGAAGACGGAGGCGGCGATACACGCATTTCGACAGGGAATTGCGAAAGCCTGACCTACTCTTCCAGAAGTCTGAACAACCTGCGTTTCAGCGCCTCAGGGACAGGACCTTCTCTACACTTCTGCTCGACCAGGACCATGAGGCGCCGTTGAAACTGATAGCGGGGGCCGCAATCGGCGCACTTCGAGATGTGCACCTGGATCCCGAGGTACTCCTCCTCGGAGACTTCGCCGTCGAGGTAGCCCCACACCATCTCGAGGACGTGCTCGCAATCCATCTCGCTCATCGTCCCCCACCTGCCGATGGCCGGTCTCTGCGGGATTCCCGCTGCGGGGGCTGTGTGTCGGCCCCGACGTACCGAGCGCGGCGCGCGTACTCCCACAGCGCGACCTGGAGCTGCCGGCGGCCGCGGTGCAGCCGCGACATCACGGTGCCGATCGGAATGTCGAGAATTTCGGCGATCTCTTTATACGAAAATTCTTCGATGTCCGCGAGGATGACGACGGCGCGGAACGTCTCCGGGAGGCTCTCCAGCGCCGCCTTTACATCGGCATCCAGCAGTGTCTCCAAAAACGCCTCTTCCGGATTGCCGGCACGCTTGTACTGGTCGCTCTCCTGAACTTTCGAGTACAGGTAGAACTCGTCTACGTCGTCCTGATCAACAATCTCCGGCTCCCGGGACGCTTTCCGGTACAGGTCGATGTACGCGTTCATCAGAATGCGATACAGCCAGGCGCGGGCATTCGTGCCCGGACGGAAGGTGTGGAACGAGCGCCACGCGCGGAAGAACGTCTCCTGCAAGAGATCCTCGGCGCTCGTGCGGTTGCGCGTCAGCCGCAACGCGGCGCCAAACAGCCCGTTGAGGTGCTGCTCAACCAGCTGCTCGAACTGCTCGCGGTCGGTGTGCGCCGGAAGTGGGGCTTCCCGTGCCAACGCGTGTACTCCCATGACCAGGCAGTAGAACGAACCAGCCGCCTGGAGCATTCCCTGCGTGGATTGTGGAGACTAGAGTTTGCCGGCGAGCTGCCTGACGCCCGGGCTGATGTCCGCCAGGGTGAGGTTGCTCAAGACCTGCTCTACGGCGGTGTTGATCGCCTGCCAGACCGGCCGCAGCCCGCAGCCGGGCGCGTACAGACAGTTGGGATCCTCGGTCTCCACACACCACCACGGTGCCGTTGAGCCCTCGAGCACGTCGAACGCCTGCCGCATCGAGATCTCGTGGGGCGCCCTCGCGAGCGTATGTCCACCGGTCGGGCCGCGCTTGCTGGTCACCAGTCCCGCCCGCCGGAGTGTGATCATCAGCTGGTTGAGGTACGGCTCCGGCAGTCCCTGGCGGCGGGCGACCTCGTGCGTCTGGATCGGTCCTTCGCCGTAATGGTTGGCGAGGTCGATGAGCGCGCGAAGGCCATACTCAGCGCGGGTCGAGACTTTCATCGAACCACCACCTGGGCATCGGAAATCTTACTCTCTGTGATCTTGTATCCCTTGATTGCCGGCTGTTGATCCATGAGCGAAATGATGACGTAGATGGCGTCAGGGTAGTATGCTTTCGCCACGTCAGTTCTGGACGGATAGGCGGCGGTATGCGTGTGTGAGTGGTAGATCCCCAGCAGGTCCAGCCCCGCCGCTTCCATCTCTTTGAACGCCACCAGCTGCTCTTTCGGGTCCATCATGTAGGTATAGGGACTGTGGTCGACGTTGGTGCCCCGAAAGATCCGCTTGACGCGACCGTTCGTGCCTGCGAGCAGCCCGCAACACTCGCTTGGGGACTCCTCCCGCGCATGCGCGACGAGGGCCGCGGCCTGTTCTCGGCTAAGCTCCAACACCTCGCTCTACCCTCCTTTATAGCACAAAAGCCCTCCACCCACGGCCTGACCCCCAGGGGCCTGGCACCCAGGGGCCTGGCCCCGATCTCGCGTTAACGCCAGAGAGCGGTCGACAGGTAGCGATCTCCGCCGTCCGGGAAGACCACGACTACGACGCCCTCCCGCAGGTCCCGGGCCACCTGGAGCGCGCCCGCCATCGCGGCGCCTGAGGATTGCCCCACCAGCAAGCCCTCCTCGCGCGCCAGGCGCTGCGCCATCTGATAGGCAGTCTCGGTGCGGACCGGAATCTTGCGGACGTGCACGGACGGATCGTAGATGCCGGGCACGATGGCCGAGGCCATGTGCTTGAGCCCTTCGATCCCGTGCAGCCCGCTGTCCGGCTCCACGGCGACGATTTCGATCCCCGCCCGAAGCTCACGCAGCCTCCGCCCTGCCCCTACGAGCGTCCCGGTGGTGCCCAGGCCGGCCACGAAGTGGGTGATCCGCCCTTCAGTCTGTGCGAAGACCTCCGGCCCCGTCGTGTCATAGTGCGCGCGCGGGTTGCTCGGGTTGTTGTATTGATCGCCGAAGAAGTAGGCTGCCGGATTCTCTTCGACGATGCGCCGGACGACGAGGATCGCGCCGTCCGACCCCTCCAGCGGGTCGGAATATTGCGCCGCTGCCCCGAAGGCAACCAGGATGCGCTTGCGCTCCTCGCTAACGTTTTCCGGGACCACGAGCCGCACCCGGTACCCCTTGACGGCGCCGATCAGCGCGTAGGCGATTCCGGCATTTCCCGAAGATGAATCGATGATGATGCGGTCGGACGTCAGGCGGCCGTCGCGTTCGCCTTCATCGATGATCCGCCGCACCGGCCGGTCTTTCACGGAGCCGCCGGGGTTGAACCACTCGGCTTT
>JACPRY010000027.1 GCA_016193565.1 Armatimonadota bacterium | reverse complement strand
TCCGGCGTGGGCCGGCCCATCGACCGCACGGCGCCCTCCGCCGCGTCGGCCAGCATCACGATCGCCGCCTCTCTGGTCTGCGGGCGAGGTCCCTCGTATCGAAACGTGCTCTCGTCGGCGCTCTCTCCACGCTCCTTCGCCTGATGGTAGAAGTACGTGATCAGGCTCGTCCCGTGGTGCTGTGGAATGAAGCTGGCAACGGTCTTGGGCAGGCCATGCTCTTTCGCGTATTCCAGGCCGTCCCGGACATGGGACTGCACCGTCAGCGCAGAGAGACTGGGCGACATCTTGTCGTGTGGATTGTCCACCCCGATCTGATTCTCGATGAAAAACACCGGCCGCCTGATCTTCCCGATATCATGATAGTAGGCGCCGACGCGGACCATCAGACTGTCGGCCCCGATCGCCTCGGCCCCGGCTTCGGCGAGATTGGCGACCATGATGCTGTGATGGTAGGTGCCGGGCGCTTCGATCTGCAGCCGGCGGAGCAGCGGATGGCTCGGGTTGCTCAGTTCGAGGAGTTTGATCGGCGTCACGAGCCCGAAGAGTTGCTCGAGATAGGGCAGCGTGCCGATCGCGATGATGCCCACCAGGAGCCCGTTCCCGAGCGCGTGTCCCATGTCGCGCAGCACCGTGAGCCACGGGAGTTGATCCACGAGCCCGATCGCCATCACCGTGAGGACGTTGGCGGCGCCGACCCACAGGCCTGCGACGATCAGGTCCGTGCGGTGGTCGATCTTCTTGATCGCGTACACGCCGATGGTCGAGCCCACAAATGTCACGAGCGCCAGCCGTAGGTCGCCGCCGGCCATGAGCCCGACGAGCAGGCTCAGCACGCCGGCGGTGTAGAGAGCCAGCCGGGGCCGCAGCAGGACGGCAATCAGCATCGTCCCGGCCGCCATAGGAATCAGGTAGACGTTGAACCGCGTGAGGAAGACTCGCACCAACGCGACGGTGAGGATGACCCCGAGGCTCCACACACGGAGCAGTTTGTCTTCGTCCCAGATATCAGGCTGGTACTGGCGCAGGTAGGCCGCAGTCACCACCAGCAGGAGCAGCGAGACGAGCGCCATCCCCGCCACACGGCTCCACGAGAGCGGCACTCGTATGAGCCCCAGCGCGGTCAGTTTCTGCAGGTGCGCGCGCGTGAGTCGGTCGCCACGCCGGACGATGACCTCGCCCCGCAGCACGCGCGTCACGACCGGCTCGACGGAGTCCATCGCCTCCCGCTTCAGTCCGTCCGTCGCCTGCTGATCGATGACGCGGTTGGGACGCAGCGCGCCGGCGACGATCGCGCTGGCGACCGTCAGCGTCCTTCCTCCTGCAACAGACCGCAGCTGGACCCTCGCCTCCGCCTGTGCCCCGGTCAGGTCGGCAGGCCGGATCCCGGCGGTCATCACCTTGCCAATCGCGTCCAGGGCGGCTTTGCGGGCGGCATCGAGGCCGGCGCGGTCCAGCGTGAGCGCGGCTCGAATCGCCGGATCGCTGAGCGGCAGCGGTGACTCGCTGCGGAGCAGAGCTGCTCGCTGTTCAGGGCTCAACCCTCGGACTGTCCTCGCCCGTGTGATGACGACAAAGGCGCGCCGGGCCAGATCAAGCGACTCATCTGTCACGTGGGGTTGCTGCCGGTACACCGGCTCTATGCTGTCTGCCGCCGAGCGGCGCAGCGCTTCCGTGCGCGTCTGGTCAATGAAGTCGAGGCTGCGGGGCGCTTCAAAGTCGCGCGGGCTGACCTGTCCTTCTGTCACTTCAAGGCGCGGAACGAGGTATGGAATTGAGGTCAAGAGCGTCAGTGCCAGGAAGGTGATGAGACCCAGCAGCACTCGACCGGCCCATGGCGCTGCCGCCACCCGGCCGAAACGCTGCTTGAGCAAATTCGCGGGGTCTTTCATACGAATGGCATCACCGGAAGTAGAGGTCCGGCGAGGCTGGCCCCATTATACGCGAAACTGATGGAAAGACGCCTCCGGTACTTGTCATTGCGAGCGAAGCGAAGCAATCTCCCATCGACAGGAGATTGCTTCGGCGCTCAGCGCCTCGCAATGACTGCGTGTCAGATGAGGTCTCGCAGGCGTCTTAGGACGGAGCGGCCCGCCCGTCGGCTGCGTGGAACGACGAGGATCGTATCTTCTCCGGCGATCGTCCCGGCAACATCGGGCCAGCCCATGTCGTCGATCGCCTGCGCGACCGGCGGCGCGCCGCCGGGGCCGGTCTTCACGAGAATGAGGTCCAGTGCGCTCTCAACGCCCGCCACAAATTCATCGAACGCAATGTGCAGACGCTGCAGGGTACTGAGGGGTCGCGCGCCGGCCGGCACTGCGCCGGGCAGCGCATACCGGTAGCGGCCGGAGCCGTCGAGCACCTTTACGAGCCCGAGCCGTTTGATGTCGCGGCTGATGGTGCCCTGGGTCACGGTGATCCCTTCGCGTCGCAGCGCGCGGACGAGATCTTGCTGCGTCGCGAGCGGCTCACGCCGGACGATCTCGCGGATCTTGCGGATGCGGCCCGCCGTGGGGTCTGCCATCAAGCACCCAGCAGCGATTCCACACGGCTCATCGCAGACTCAGCCTCACGCACCCAGGCGCGGATCGCCGCAATGGAGTTCCGGGCCGATTCGAGCTGGATGTCGACGGAGTTGCGCCCCGTGCCCCCGGGAGTGCGCTTCGCTTCAACGGCCTCTTCCAGCGTCACGGCCTGCAGCACATCATGCTCGAACAGCGGGCTGATGCTCCGGTAGACGTCAAGGGGCAGGTCCCACAACTGCACGCCGCGGTCGAGGGCCTCGGTCACCACGCGACCGGCGAGTTCATGGGCTTCGCGGAACGGGACGCCTTTGCGCACGAGATAGTCGGCCACCTCAGTCGCGGTCAGCAGTCCCCGCGCCGCCGCCGCCGCCATGCGCGGCTCGACGAATTCGATCCCTTCGAGCAGGCGGCGCATCGCGCG
>JACPRY010000111.1 GCA_016193565.1 Armatimonadota bacterium | reverse complement strand
TCCCTGGCTTCCTCGTCAGACTTCGCGGTCGTGACCAGCGTAATGTCCATCCCACGGATTTTCTCAATCTTGTCGTACTCAATCTCCGGGAAGATCAGCTGCTCGCGGATGCCGATGTTCAGATTCCCCCGGCCGTCAAACTGTCGCTCGGAAACCCCCTTGAAGTCCTTGATCCGGGGCAACGCGATGTTGAACAGCTTGTCCACGAACTCGAACATGCGGTCGCCGCGCAGCGTGACCTTCGCGCCGATGGGGATTCCCTTGCGCAGTTTGAACGCCGCGATCGACTTACGCGCCCGCGCGATCATCGGCCGCTGGCCGGCGATGATCGCCAGCTCCTCGACCGCCTTGTCTACGAAGCGCGAATCCTGGGTCGCATCGCCCACCCGGACGTTGATGACGACTTTCTCCAGATGCGGGACCTCCATCACGTTCTTGTAGCTAAACCGCTCCCGCAACTTGGGGACGACGTCTTTTCGATATCGCTCCTTCAGTCGCGTCGGCATCTTCTAGCCCTCAACTGCCGGGCATCGGGCATCGGGCATCGCATTGTAGCAGTTCACGAAGCCCGAAGCCCGAGAACCGAAGCCCGTTATTTTTCGAACTGCTCCCCACACTGCTTGCACACTCGCACCTTCGTGCCGTCGCCGAGATAGCCGTGGCCGACCCGCGTGACCTTCCCGCACTTGGGACAGACCAGCATGACCCGGCTGCTGAACACCGCCGCCTCTTTCTCCACGATGCCGCCCTGCGGCAGCTTCTGCGTGGGCTTGCTGTGGCGCTTGACGATGTTGACGCCCTCCACGATAACCTTGCCGTCCTTCGTCAGCACCTGCAGCACCTTGCCGCGCTTGCCGTGGTGCTTGCCCCAGAGGATCTCGACGGTGTCACCTTTCTTCACATGCACGCTGTCTCGACCCAGTGCGACTGCCATACCGTCTCTCCTTGCCTACAGAACTTCCGGCGCCAGCGAAATAATCTTCATGAACTGCTTATCTCGGAGCTCGCGGGCGACGGGTCCGAAGATCCGTGTTCCTTTCGGGTTTTGTGCGTCGCTTAGGATCACAGCGGCGTTGTCGTCGAACCGGATGTACGACCCATCGGGCCGGCGCAGCGGCTGCGCCGTGCGCACGATGACAGCCTTCACGACTTCGCCCTTCTTGACCGAGCTGTTCGGGATCGCCTGCTTCACCGAGGCGACAATGATGTCGCCGATCGAGGCGTAGCGTCGCCTGCTGCCGCCCATCACGCGGATGGTCATCAGCTGCCGGGCGCCGGTGTTGTCGGCAACCTTCAGCCGGGTGTAGTTCTGAATCATCGCGCCTTCTCCAGCACCTGGACGACCCTCCAGCGCTTCTCCTTGCTCAGCGGCCGGGTGTCTGCAATCAGGACCTTGTCGCCTTCGCGCGCCTCACTGCGTTCGTCGTGGGCCTTGTACTTCTTGACTTTTCGCATCGTCTTGCCGTACAGCGGATGCCTCGTGGTGGTCTCCACCTTCACGACCACGGTCTTCTGCATCTTGTCGCTGATCACCACACCCACTCGAGTCTTCCGTCGGGCCCGCTCCATTGTCTCCATACTCGTCACACCTTCACACCCTTCTCAGACAAAACCGTTTTCAACCGCGCCACATCTTCCCGAAGCGCGCGGATCTTGGCGGGATTCGGCGTTTGCCCGGCGACGCGCGCGCGCAGGAAGAACAGTTCCTGTTTGGCGTCCTCGAGCTTTTTCACCAGCTCGTCTGGTGTCATCTCGCGCAGTTCCGACGCTTCCATGGTTTACACTGCCGCCTCTTCACGCTGAATGAACTTGGTCTTCATGGGCAACTTGTGCGATGCCAGCTTCATCGCTTCCCGGGCGTTGGCCTCATCGACGCCGGCCAGCTCGAAGAGAATGCGCCCCGGGTGTACAACCGCAACCCAGAACTCAGGGTTGCCCTTCCCGCTGCCCATACGGGTTTCTGCGGGCTTCTTCGTGACCGGCTTGTCGGGAAAAACGCGGATCCAGAGCTTCCCGCCGCGTTTGATGAAGTGCATGATGGCGCGACGCGCCGCCTCGATCTGGGCGCTTTTGAGCCATACCGGCTCCAACGCCTGCAGGCCGTACTCGCCGAACGCGATCGACGAACCGGCCAGCGGGCGCCCTTTCATCCGGCCGCGGTGCGCCTTCCGCCACTTGGTGCGCTTAGGCATCAACATCAGAATCTCTCCTGGTGACCACCGGGCGCGGAATCTTCGTCGGGATGACGACGGGTCCGTCAGATCCGCCGGCGACCGGCTCGGATCCGCCGGGGCGTCGCTCCACCGGACGCGGCGGACGGCGAATCTCCATCTCCTGACGGCGCTCCGGCAGGATCTCCCCACGGTAGATCCAGACCTTGACGCCGATGCGGCCGTAGGTCGTGAGCGCTTCTGCGATGCCGAAGTCGATGTCCGCGCGCAGCGTGTGCAGCGGCACGCGGCCTTGGCGGTACCACTCATACCGCGCGATCTCCCCACCGCCCAGCCGCCCGCTCGCCGAGATCCGGATGCCCTTGGCGCCGGAGCGCAGGCAGCGCTGGACCGCCTGCTTCATCGCCCGGCGGTACGCGACGCGCCGCTCCAGTTGCTGAGCGACGTTCTCCGCGACCAGGAGGGCCTCGAGCTCGGGCCGCCGGATCTCCTGCACGTTCAGCTGCACCTGTTTGCCGGTGGCCTCGTCCAGCTCTTTCTTCAGCGCATCGATCCCAGTGCCGCCGCGGCCGATAATGATGCCGGGGCGCGCGGCGTGGATGACCACCCGCACGCGCGGCTTCTCTCCGACGCCCGACTGGCTCCCAAACCGCTCGATTTCGACGCGCGAAATGCCGGCGCGGTAGAGCTTCTTCTTGATGTGGGTGCGGATCTTGATGTCTTCACCGATCAGCGGGGCCATTTTCCTGCCGTACCACCGCGACTCCCAGTCGCGGATGATCCCGACCCGGAACCCAATTGGATGAATCTTTTGACCCACTACGTCACCTCCACGCGAGTCACTATCTCCCTCGCTCGGCTACCACTACTGTGACGTGACTGCTCCGACGGATGATGACGTCTGCACGGCCGCGCGCCCGCGGCTGAACGCGCTTCATCGACGGACCCTTGTCGGCGTACGCCCGCGCGACGACAAGGTCGTCCCGGTCCAGTTCCAAGTTGTTTTCGGCGTTGGCCACCGCTGAGTTCAGCACTTTCTCCAGCACGCGCGCCGCGCGCGCCGGCGTGAACTTCAGCATTGCCTGCGCCTCGCGCACGTTGCGCCCGCGGATCATCTGCGCGATCCGCTGGACCTTCAGCGGGGAAAGCTTCACGTATCTTGCGATAGCCCTTGCTTCCATATTCAATACCTCACCAAGCAAGATTCCCCCGGCCTCGCCGCCTGCCCACAAGCATCACCCACTGGTGCCTCGCGCGACACATCTTTTCGGCTCGGCCTCTGTGCGCCGCCGGCCAGCTTCGCTGGCAGCATTCGTGGTCGCCACAATCTACCGCTTCTCCCGGTCAGGACCCCTTAGGTGGTGTGGCCGGCGCTGCCGGTGCCGTCGGCGCTGCCGGAGCCGCCGGCGTGGGGCCGGTGGCACGCGCGGCGGCCGCGGCGGCCGCGGCTGCGGCACCCGCCACCCCGTGCCCCTTGAAGGTCCGGGTGGGCGAGAACTCGCCGAGCTTGTGCCCAACCATCTGCTCCGTCAGATAGACCGGCACATGCTTGCGGCCGTCATAGACCGCGATCGTATGCCCAACCATTTCGGGCAGAATCGTTGACCGCCGCGACCAGGTCTTGAGCACCCTCCGCTCACGGCCGCGGTTGAGCTCCCGGATCTTCTCGATCAAGTGCTCATCGACGAACGGCCCCTTCTTCGTTGAACGTCCCATTCAGCGTTCCCCCAACTCTTCGCTCGCGTTATCGCGTTACCGCGTTACCGTCATTTCCTCCGTTTTACGATGTACTGATCACTCAGCTTCGGCTTGCGCGTCTTGTAGCCGAGCGTCGGCTTGCCCCACGGGGTGACCGGCCCCGGCATTCCGATCGGCGACCGGCCCTCGCCCCCGCCGTGCGGATGGCTGGCGGGATCCATCGCCACGCCGCGCACGGTGGGTTTGCGCCCACGCCATCGCGTGCGGCCGGCTTTCCCACCGACCACCGCGTCGTGCTCGAGATTGCTCACTTGACCGATCGTGGCTTTGCACTCGAGCCGGACCAGCCGCACCTCACCCGAAGGCAGGCGGATGTGCGCGAACTCGCCCTCCTTGGCCATGACCTGCGCCCCGCCACCCGCGGCGCGGACCATTTGCCCGCCGCGCTTGGGGGACAACTCGATGTTGTGGACCACCGTACCCACCGGGATCTGGCGCAGCGGGAGCGCGTTGCCCGGCTTGATCTCGGCATCCGCACCGGACTGCACCTTGTCGCCGATGTCCAACCCGACCGGCGCCAGAATGTAGCGCTTTTCGCCGTCCTGGTAGCGCAGCAGGGCGATCCGCGCGGAGCGGTTCGGATCGTACTCGATCGCCGCGACTTTGGCAGTGATGCCGTCCTTCTCGCGCTTGAAGTCGATGGAGCGGTACATCCGCTTGTTCCCGCCGCCGCGGTGCCGCATCGTCACCTTGCCCTGTGCGTTCCGGCCGCCGGTTTTGCGGAGCGGCACGATGAGCCCGCGCTCCGGCTCCTTTTTGGTCAGATCCTCAAACGTCGTGACGGTCATGAATCGCCGTCCCGGCGTGACTGGCTTGAATTTCTTGAGTCCCACAGTGATTGGCCTCCCTTTGGTCGGCCTAACTACCGAATGTCGAAGGTCGTAGGTCGAAAGTCGAGCATGCGTTTATCGACATTCGACCTTCGACGTTCGACCTTCGTCATGTCAAGTTTTCGAGATCGATCTTTTGGCCGGCCGCGAGCGTCACGATGGCTTTTCGGTAGCCGGACACCCTGTAAAAGCGCTGACCCCGGCGCTTCTGCCGTCCCGGAATCCGAATCGTGTTCACCCTGGTCACGGTCACATCGAACATTTCCTCGACGGCCTTCTTGATGTCCAGTTTGTTCACGCCGTCCACGACCTCGAACGTGTACTTGCCGCGCTCGGTCCCGCGCATGCTCTTCTCGGTCAGTATTGGGCGCCGGATGATGTCACGCGCGTCAATCATTGCCCAGCACCTCTGTTACCGCGTCCACCGCCGGCCGGGTCAGGAGGATGAATTCCGCCGTGAGGAGATCGTGCACCGTCAGCCGCTGCGCGGGCGCGACCTTCACGCCGGCCAGGTTGCCCGTCGCGCGCAACAGCGCCGTATCCACGCCGGCCGTCACGATCAGCGTCTGGCCTTCCACCGGCAGCCGATCGAGCAGTTCCGCCACGGCCCTCGTCTTTGGTGCGTCACCGAGCGACGGAGCCTCGATGACCACGATCCGTCCGGCCGCCGCCTTCGCCGACAGTGCGGAGCGCAGCGCCAGGCGGCGCACCTTCTTCGGGGTGTGCTGCGAGTAGTCGCGCGGTTTCGGCCCGAAGGTGATACCGCCTCCCACGAAGATCGGCGCCTTGATGCTCCCGTGGCGCGCGCGGCCGGTGCCTTTCTGTCGGTAGATCTTGCGCGTGCTGCCGGCCACCTCACCGCGGGTTTTGGTCGAATGCGTGCCCGAGCGCCGTGACGCGAGCTGGGCGAGCAGCGCTTCATGCAGGACCGCGCGGTGCGGCTTGATCCCGAACACCTTGTCCGGCAGGTCCACGTTGCCGGCCTCCTTGCCCTGTGTGTCGAACAGCTGAGCCGTCGGCATCCTCGTTACTTCCCCTTTGCAGCCTGGCGCCTGGCCTGAGCTTTGTGGAAGGCCTTGCGGATGACGATCAGGCTGCCCTTCGGGCCGGGAATCGCGCCTTTCAGCAGCAGCAGATTCCGCTCGGCATCTACACGGATGACCTTCAGGCCGCGAATGGTCACGCGCTCGCCCCCGTAGCGGCCGGGCATGCGCTGCCCGGGCCACACCCGGCCTACGTCGGAGATGCCTATCGAGCCGATGGCCCGGTGCATCAATGAGACGCCGTGCGTATCACGCTGCCCACGGAAGTTGTGGCGCTTGATCGCACCGGAGAACCCGCGGCCCTTCGTGGTGCCGGTCACATCGACGATGTCGTCGCCGCCGAAAGCATCAACCTTGATCTCCTGACCAACGGTGTAGTTCTCACCACTTGCGAGACGAAACTCCCTCAACGCCTTGCGCGGCGCCGCCTTGGCCTTCGCGAACACGCCTTTCATCGGCTTGCTGACTTTGCGCTCGGCCACCGCGCCGAAGCCGACCTGCACCGCGGCGTAGCCGTCGCGTTCGGGCGTGCGGACATTCGTGACGACGCACGGGCCCGCCTCGACAACCGTCACAGGCACGATGTTCCCCTCGTCGTCGAAGACTTGGGACATCCCCAGTTTTCGTCCTAGAATCGCTGTCATAGCTAACCCCGCAGTGAACGGTGAATGGTGAATGGTGAATGGAAAGAACCCACTGACCTACTGCAGTTACTATTCACCATTCACGATTCACCATTCACGTTAGTTACAGTTTGATCTCGATGTCCACCCCAGCTGGCAAATCAAGGTGACTCAGAGCATCGACCGTTTTCTGCGTTGGCTCCAAGATGTCAATGAGTCGCTTATGCGTCCTCAGTTCGAAGTGCTCCATCGACTCCTTGTCGATGTGGGGCGAGCGGATGACGCAGAACAGGTTGCGGTCGGTCGGCAGCGGCACTGGCCCGGAGACACGAGCTCCCGTGCGCCGGACGGTCTCAACGATCCGCTCGGCCGACTGGTCGAGGGCTTTGTGGTCGAATGCTCTGAGTTTTATGCGAATTCGTTGTGCCATCTCATCCCCCGAACTACCGTAGGTGGTAGGTGGTAAGTGGTAGGTGGGAAGTCGACCTACGACCTACCACCTACGACCTACGTCCCTTACTCCGTCACCTTCGTGACGACGCCGGCGCCGACGGTCCGTCCCCCTTCCCGGATCGCAAACCGGATGCCCTCCTCCAGCGCCACC
This sequence comes from Armatimonadota bacterium, assembly GCA_016193565.1. Classification (GTDB taxonomy): domain Bacteria; phylum Sysuimicrobiota; class Sysuimicrobiia; order Sysuimicrobiales; family Kaftiobacteriaceae; genus JACPRY01. The sequence continues at coordinate 3,692 of JACPRY010000111.1, read as the reverse complement.
GGGATGATCAGCTGCACGTCCATGTTCACGTTGTCCCCCGGCATCACCATCTCCATCCCCTCCGGCAGCTTGATGTCCCCCGTCACGTCGGTGGTCCGGAAGTAGAACTGCGGCCGGTACCCCGTGAAGAACGGCGTGTGCCGGCCCCCTTCCTCCTTGGTCAGCACGTACACCTCCGCCTTGAACTTCGTGTGCGGCTTGATGCTCCCGGGTTTCGCCAGCACCATCCCCCGCTCGATCTCTTCCTTCTCCACCCCTCGCAGCAGCACGCCCACGTTATCGCCGGCCACCGCCTCGTCCAGGGTCTTTCTGAACATCTCGATCCCCGTCACCACCGTGCGCTTCGACTCTGGCCGCAGGCCGACGATCTCTACCTCCTCGCCCACCTTCACCTTCCCGCGCTCCACCCGCCCTGTCGCCACCGTCCCCCGCCCCGTGATCGTGAAGATATCCTCCACCGCCATCAGGAACGGCTTGTCCACTTCCCGCTGGGGAATCGGAATGTAGCTGTCCACCGCGTCCACCAGCTCCCAGATCTTGTCCACCCATTCATTCTGGCCCCGCTTGATCCCCTTGCCCCCCGTCGCCTCCAGCGCCTCCAGCGCCTTCAGCGCCGAGCCGCGGATGATCGGTGTCTTGTCCCCTGGGAACTGATACTTGGAGAGTAAATCCCGCACCTCGACCTCGACCAGCTCGAGCAGCTCGGGGTCGTCCACCATGTCCACCTTGTTCAGGAACACCACGATGAACGGCACGTTCACCTGCCGGGCCAGCAGGACGTGCTCCCGCGTCTGCGGCATCGGCCCATCCGCCGCCGATACTACCAGGATCGCCCCGTCCATCTGGGCCGCGCCGGTGATCATATTCTTGATGTAGTCCGCGTGCCCCGGGGCGTCGATGTGCGCGTAGTGGCGCTTCGGGCTCTCGTACTCCACGTGGCTGATGTTTATGGTCAGCCCGCGGGCCTTCTCCTCCGGCGCGTTGTCGATATCGTAGTAGCCCTTGGCCTGTGTTACGCCCACACCGGCGAGCGTGTGCGTGATCGTCGCCGTCAGCGTCGTCTTCCCGTGGTCCACGTGTCCGATTGTCCCAATGTTCACGTGGGGTTTCGTCCGCTCAAATTTCGGTTTGGCCATCGTGTCTTCTCCTCGACATGAGTAGTGACTAGTGATTGGTCACCAGTGACTAGACGCGGTCATTGCTGGGCACGCTAGTCACTGGCCACCAGACACTAGTCACTGCGTCTGGAGCCCACGACCGGATTCGAACCGGTGACCTTGTCCTTACCAAGGACACGCTCTACCGCCTGAGCTACGTGGGCGTATCGCAAAGCGTATTATAGGCGTCAGTTACGCGCATTGGCAAGCCTTCCGGATGCAGGAGCCGCGCCAGTCGCGGCGAATGACGGGCCGAAAACTTCACAGGAGGGAGGAGGACACAATGGACTGGATATGGTGGGTCGTCCTACTTGGGCTGATCTGGTTCCTCTTCTTCCGGAATCCAACGTAGTCCGGAAGACGCTCCTGGAAGTGCCTCCGGCTCCTAAGGATCCGGAGGTCAACTGAACAGGACGCCAGTAACAAACCGGCCCCAGGTGAACCCTGGGGCCTTGAATTTTCAGCTGACAGTCTTCTGTGGAGGCGGCGCCCGGATTCGAACCGGGGAATGGGGGTTTTGCAGACCCCTGCCTTGCCTCTTGGCTACGCCGCCCCGAACACCGGGAACCGCGAACCGGGAACCGTAGTGCTATCTTTCGCCTTTGTTCCCGGTTCCCGTTAGTTAGAGTATGGAGCGGGAGACGGGACTTGAACCCGCGACCTTCTCCTTGGCAAGGAGACGCTCTACCACTGAGCTACTCCCGCAGTCGAACCCAATTATACTGGCCCTATCTTTCAGACGGAAGTGGCCGGAGGCCATGAGCGAGCCCCCCGGAGGTGGGCGATGGGGATGGTGCCCGGGGTGGGAGTCGAACCCACACGGTCCTATTCGGACCAGGGGAGTTTAGGTCCCCCGCGTATCCCTGGTTCCGCCACCCGGGCTCCAGCTTGCTTCCACGCGGATTCTATCACCCGTAGATAGTCGCGACAACGCGGCCGCTAACTCCAATAGGTTCTGCTGCGGTGCTTCCTGAGTAGATAGAGGAAGAACGGCGCGCCCAGCGCGGCCGTGACGATCCCCACAGGGATTTCCGTAGGTGCGATTACGGTCCGGGCGATAGTATCGGCCAGCAGCAAGGCGATACCACCTGACAGCGCCGCGGCGGGGAGTAATCGTCGGTGGTCGGGACCGAGCATGAGGCGCATCAGGTGCGGCACAATCAGACCGATGAACCCGATCAGCCCGCTGACCGCCACAGCGGCAGCCGCCATGAGCGCCCCAGCCGCGATCAGCCAGCGACGCACCGACGCAACCGACACACCGAGGGAGTGTGCAGTCTCATCCCCAAGAACGAGCAGGTTGAGATCACGGGCAAAGTAGCGCGCCATGGCGTACCCCGCGATTCCGTACGGCGCGGCAAGCAGGACGTGCTCCCAGGTCCTTCCTGAAAACCCTCCCATCAGCCAGAACACGACCTGCTGGAGGTTGTTGGTTGACGCGAACTGCAGCGCCGAGATCACCGCCGCCAGAAATGCGCCAACGGCCACTCCGGCGAGCAACAGGTGTTCAGGGACGACATCACCGCGGAGCCAGGCCAGACGATAGACGAGCAGCGTCACGGCCATCGCGCCGACGAACGCCAACAGCGCAACGGCGCTCAATCCGACCAGTGAGAACGTCAGGCCGGTGACGATGGCGACGGTCGCTCCGAGCGCGGCACCGCCGGACACTCCGATGATGTACGGGTCGGCCATCGGGTTTCGAAACAGCCCCTGAAAGACTGTGCCTGAAGACGCAAGGGCCATTCCGGTACCCACCGCCAGGACGATGCGTGGCAGACGGATCTCGAAAACAATGCTTCTGGTGATCTCCTCGGTCCCTAGCCTCGCCAGGCCGAACGATTCCGCGATGGCACGCAGGACATCGCCAACCGACAAGGGCACCGAGCCGATGAGGAGACTCCCGAGAACCACTACGAGCAACGCTCCAAGGAGAACTGACAGTAGCCCTCGACTGCGAACCTGAACGGCTGGAACAGTTGTTGCAGGAGATGCCGCGATCGTGGAACCGCGTTCGCTCATCAGGTCTAGCGTCGCGTTCCTTCAATGATGGCGAAGAACTCCGCGCGCGTACGCGGATCCTCGCGGAAGACGCCACGGGTAGCGGAGGTCACGACCTTGCTGCCGGGCTTCTTGATTCCCCTCATCGTTGTACAGAGGTGTTCGGCTTCTATAACTACAGCGGCGCCGGCAGCTTTCAGCCCGCCTTCGCAGAGAAAGTCCGCGATCTGAGACGTCAACCGTTCCTGCACCTGAGGCCGTCGGGCCAACATCTCCACGAGCCGTGGGATCTTGCTGATTCCCAAGATCCGTCCTCGTGGGATGTATCCCACGTGGGCTACGCCCACCATTGGGAGGAAATGATGCTCACAGAGACTGTAGAAGGGAATGTCTTTGACGATTACCATTTCATGATGGTCTTCGTCATCGAACCCCACCTCGAGTAGCTCTCTAGGATCTTCCTTGAGACCAGCAAACAACTCTTCGTACATCTCCGCGATCCGGCGCGGTGTATCTCGTAGACCTTCGCGCTCT
>JACPRY010000110.1 GCA_016193565.1 Armatimonadota bacterium | reverse complement strand
TCCCGAGCGGATAGCCTCAGTGCACATGGCGCAACATCCAATAAGTGGTGGTGAGCAGCTCACGGGCCACCGCGACACTGGCGATTCTTGGCCCCTTGCGCTTAGCGAGACGCTGGTAGAGCTGCTGGAAACGGCCGGGCTTGCGGCTAGCATGATGGGAGACCTCGACCAGAATCCAACGCAGCCAACTCGAGCCCTGCCGGGAGATATGGCCGATGCGGGTGCGATCACCCGAGGCATGCACCGTCGGCGCCAGTCCCGCGTAGGACACCAAGTGTTTGGGGCTAGGAAACCGGCGGATGTCACCGATCTCAGCCAGCAGCAACAGCGCCGTATAGTGGCCAACCCCTGGGAGCGTGCACAAGCTCTGCGCGAGCGGGGTGGCCTGCGCTTCCTGATCGATGAGCCGGGACGCGGACTGAATTTGCTCGCGCAGCGTATCCAGGATTTGCACGAACCCGTGCAGGCTGTGCTGATAGACAGGACGCAGCGGTAGTGTCGAGAGCCAGGCCCGCCCTCGGACCCCGAACACGTCACAGACGGGCGCCTGATAACCGTGTTTGAGCAGGATGGCATGGACGTGATTCTTGACCTTGGTCTGCAGGCGTACCAGTGCGGCCCGGTAGCGCAGCAACTCGCGCAGATCGCGGATCTCTCGTGGCGGGATGTACGCCGCGGGAACGAGATCGGCCCGCAGCAAGTGCGCGAGGATCGTGCTGTCCACTTTGTCGGTCTTCACCTTGGCTTCCGCGATCGCGCGGGTGCGCAAGGGATGGGCCAGGGTCACGGGGATTTGCAGCGTTTCCAAGAGATCGTAGATGTAGTACCAAGTGGGGCCAGCTTCCATCGCGACCTGCGCCGGCTCGACGACGTCGGCAAAGAAGGCGCCCATGGCCTCGCGCGTGTTGGGCAGCCTCCCTTGGCGCTGGATTGCACCAGTGTCATCCATCTGGGTGAAAAAGGTGTACCGCTTGTGAATATCAAACCCGATGTACTGCATGGCTGCGTCCCTCCCGTGAAGACTGTTGGTCTGTGCTCAAGCCTTTACTCTTCACGACCATGGAGGGCGCAGCCTTTTCATCACATCAAATCTTCACTTTCTACAACTTGCGAGTCAAAGCACCGGTGCGGGTGTAGAAAATGAAGATCTGACCCCAGCTTACCCCATACTGGGTCGACGCTCACAGGCAGCCCGTGAGAGGGCCAAGCCGCGCGCCATAGATTATGATGGAGCCGTGGCCGATATGTTGCCCGGACAGGATCTCATCGAGGCGGGGATGGCTGACCTGGAGCGCGGGCGGGATTCTGTGCCGGCGCTGCTGGTTTCTATCGCCGCTCCGCGGCTGCGCCGCCTAGGCCTCCCCATCCCCCGCACGATTCCTTCCCCAGAGCGCCGCCTGTATGAGTTTCTCGCTCGCGACGATCCGGATGCCGCCCATGCGCGGTACAATGCGCTGATCCGGCGGCTGGTGAGCTTCGAGCGGGCGGCGGAATGCGCGAGATAGCCGACGCCGATCGCATCCGCCGCCTCATGCGCGCCCTCGGCGCAGAGGCCGACATCGAGACACGCATCTACTTCACGGGGGGTGCGACGGCTGTGCTCCTGGGGTGGCGCCGGAGCACGATCGATGTTGATCTCCGCATCATTCCAGAGCGAGATCGCCTGCTGCGGGCTCTTCCCCGGCTGAAAGAAGATCTCCGGGTCAACATCGAGCTGGCTTCGCCGGCAGACTTCATCCCCGTGCCTCCCGGCTGGGAGAGTCGCGGGCTGTTCATCGCCACCGAGGGCAAGGTCTCATTTTTCCACTTTGATCTGTATGCACAGGCACTAGCCAAAGTAGAGCGCAGTCATGTGCAGGATCTGGACGATGTGCGAGCGATGATCCGGATGGCGTTGATCGATCCGCGCCGTGCCCTAGAGAACTTCCGGCAAATTGAGCCGGAACTGTACCGCTATCCTGCGATCGATCCGCGGTCGTTCGGGAAGACGGTCGAAGAGGTCTTCGGCGCGCAAATGACGTCTATGGGGTAGTGTCCTCCGAGGATTGCAATTGACACCTGCCGATGTTACAATTTCCGAGCGCCCGGAAGGCGGTTCCCGGGTTTTGTTTTGCCATTCGACTCGCCTGCCTTTGGCAGGCTCGCTCATGGTCTTCGACCGCAGGCGTGTGAGTCGAATGTCCTGAGCGAGCGCAGCGAGTCGAAGGGCTTCGGGATGCACAGGGGTGCTGATGACGCAGGCTGACGCGTTGGAGCGTCTGAGGTCTGCTGAAGCGAAGGCCGTGGGCACCAACCAAACGGCCAAGGCGATCGCCCGGGGACGGGCGCAGGTCGTCTACATCGCCCAAGACGCCGACCGCCGGGTGGTGGAAGGTGTCGTGACAGCCGCAAAGGGTGCCAACCTCGACATCGTCGAGGCGGACTCGATGCGGGAAATCGGCCGGGCCTGCGGGATCGGGGTCGGTGCTGCCGCCGCCGCGATCTTGAAGAGCGAGTCAGAGGCTGCCTATTAAGTAGTAGGAAATCGGGGCGCCGGGCATTTGGAGCGCGCCCTCGCATGCGCCGCAGGACACCGAACCTCCGGTGTCGCGTATGGCGCAGCCCAACTGAAAATAGGTCACAGCAGCGATAACCCAGCTGCCCGGTAACGCAGCTGAGGCATCGCACCCACTCTGCACCCCCAGAGAGGGGTCCAGGGTTACTGTGTGCCTGAATGAACGAAACTGAAATCGGTGAATCTAGATTGGATGTGAGGGGTAGAGATGCCGACGATCAGTCAGTTGGTCCGGCACGGCCGGCGGCAGTTCGGTCACAAGAGCAAGTCGCCGCGCCTGGAAGGCAACCCGCAGAAGCGGGGTGTGTGCATCCAGGTGCGCACGATGACGCCGAAAAAGCCGAACTCCGCGCTGCGGAAAATCGCGCGCGTGCGCCTGACGAACGGCGCCGAGGTCACCGCCTATATCCCGGGGATCGGACACAACCTGCAGGAGCACTCGGTCGTGCTGATCCGTGGAGGCCGCGTGCGCGACCTGCCGGGCATCCGGTACCACATCATCCGCGGCACGATCGACGCCGCGGGCGTGGTCGACCGGCGACGCGGCAGATCGAAGTACGGGGCGAAGAAACCGAAATAGCGAGAATCGTGAATGGTGAATGGTGAATGGTGAGGTAGAGAGAGATGCCAAGAAAGGGACAAGTACCCCGTCGGGAAGTTGGGCCGGATCTGATGTACGCAAGTCCGGTCGTGCACAGGCTGGTCAACAAGATCATGACGCGCGGCAAGAAGAGTTTGGCCGAGCGCATCGTGTACGGCGCTTTCGGCCAGGTCAAGGAGAAGGCCGGTCAAGACCCGGTCGGCGTACTGGACAAGGCGTTGCGAAACATCATGCCGGTGCTGGAAGTTCGGCCCCGGCGCGTGGGCGGCGCGACCTATCAGGTCCCGATCGAGGTACGGCCCGACCGCCGGATGTCGCTTGGGCTGCGCTGGCTCGTGGATTATGCGCGGCAGCGCAAGGATCGCCGCACGATGTCGGACAAGCTCGCGGCCGAGATCCTGGACGCCTCAGGCGGCCAGGGCGGCGCGGTGAAGAAGCGCGAGGACACACACAAGATGGCGGAAGCCAACAAGGCGTTTGCGCATTATCGCTGGTAACGCGAAGCCGCGGTAACGCGATAACGCGGTAACGCGAGCTCCTCAGAAGGTAGGTCGAAGTTGGCGACAGTTATGACAGTACAGGCAGTCGCGCTCGAAAAAATCCGGAACATCGGCATCGTCGCACACATCGACGCGGGGAAGACGACGACGACCGAGCGCATCCTCTTCTACACCGGGCGGGTGCACCGCCTGGGCGAGGTGGACGAGGGTTCTGCGACCATGGACTGGATGGTCCAGGAGCGCGAGCGGGGCATCACCATCACCTCGGCAGCCACCACGTGCTCCTGGCGCAACCACCGCATCAACATCATCGATACTCCTGGCCACGTGGACTTCACCGTCGAGGTCGAGCGCTCGCTGCGCGTCCTCGACGGCGCGGTCGTCGTGCTCAGCGCGGTCGAGGGCGTGCAGCCGCAGTCCGAGACCGTCTGGCGCCAGGCCGACCGCTACAAGGTCCCGCGGGTTCTGTACGTCAACAAGATGGACCGCACCGGGGCAGATTTTCTCCGCACCGTTACGATGGTTCGTGATCGCCTCGGGGCCAACGCCGTGCCCATTCAACTCCCCATCGGCGCCGAGGACAACTTCCAGGGCATCATCGACCTCATCCGCATGAAGTCGATCATCTACCTGGACGACCTCGGCACCCGTTCCGACGAAAGCGACATCCCCACCGAGTTCCGCAAGCAGGCCGAGCAGATGCGCGAGAAGATCATCGAAGCGGCTGCGGAGATGAGCGACGACCTGACTCACAAGTACCTCGAAGGGCACACGCTATCGGAAGACGAGATCCGGCAAGGGTTGCGCATCGGTACCCTGTCCTACAGAATCGTGCCGGTGCTGGCCGGCTCTTCGTTCCGCAACAAGGGCGTGCAGCCGCTGCTGGACGCCGTCGTGGACCTGCTGCCGTCCCCGCTGGACGTGCACGCGGTCGAGGGCAAGAACCCTAATGCGCATGAGCCCGAGAAGCGCAAGCCCGATCCCTCCGCTCCGTTCGCCGCGCTGGCCTTCAAGATCGTCACCGACCCGTACGTCGGCAAGCTGACCTACTTCCGGGTGTACTCGGGCACACTTCAGGCCGGGTCGTACGTGTTCAACTCGAACAAGGGCAAGAAAGAACGCGTCAGCCGCATCTTGCAGATGCACGCGAACCACCGCGAGGACATTCCCGAGGTGTTCGCCGGGAACGTCGTCGCGGCCGTCGGTCTGCGCGACACCACGACGGGCGACACGCTATGTGATGAGAACCACCCGATTGTGCTCGAGTCGATGCAGTTCCCCGATCCGGTCATTGCAGTCGCGGTCGAGCCGAAGACCAAGGCGGACCAGGACAAGCTCGGCGCCGCGCTCGCGAAGCTCGCAGAAGAGGATCCCACCTTCAAAGTCAGGTTTGATCAGGAGACCGGGCAGACGCTAATCGCCGGGATGGGCGAATTGCACCTGGAGATCATCGTCGACCGCATGCTGCGCGAGTTCAACGTCCAGGCCAACGTCGGACGGCCGCAGGTCGCCTATAAGGAAACGATCCGCAAGGCCAGCAAGGCCGAAGGACGCTACATCCGTCAGACCGGCGGCCGCGGGCAGTACGGCCACGTCGTCATCACGCTGGAGCCGCTGGCGCGCGGCAGCGGCATTGAGTTCGTGGACGAGATCAAGCGCGGCGACATCCCGCGCGAGTTCATTCCGCCGGTCGAGGCGGGCATCCGCGAGGCCGCGGAGTCCGGGGTCCTGGCGGGCTATCCGGTCGTGGACTTCAGGGCGTCACTCATCGACGGGTCGTATCACGAGGTGGACAGCTCGGACATCGCCTTCAAGATCGCGGGCTCGATGGCATTCAAGGACGCGCTGCAACGCGGACAGCCGGTGCTGCTCGAGCCGGTGATGAAAGTCGAGGTCTTGACGCCAGAGCCGTACATGGGCGACGTCATCGGCGACCTGAACGCGCGGCGAGGCCGCATCGAGGGCATCGAGCAGCAAGGGGCGATCCGGGTCGTGCGCGCGCAGGTGCCGCTGGGGGAGATGTTCGGCTACGCCACGGCGCTGCGCTCGGCGACGCAGGGCCGCGCGACGTACACGATGGAGCCGTCGCATTACGAAGAGGTGCCGCAGAGTATCTCGGAAGAGGTCAGATCGAAATCTGGAGTTGGAGCGCGCGCGTAAATGCCGTGACTCGTGACTCGTGATTCGTGACGCGTCACCGATACCCGCGGCCGTGCGCAGTTGCGAGTCACTAGTCACGAGTCACTAGTCACGCATCGCGGGAGGCGAAGATGGCGAAGCCCAGGTTTGAGCGGACGAAACCCCACGTGAACATTGGGACGATCGGACACGTGGACCACGGGAAGACGACGCTGACGGCGGGGATCACGCACACGCTGGCGGGGGTGGGGGTGACGAAGCCGTACGGGTTCTGGCAGATCGACAACGCGCCGGAGGAGAAGGCGCGGGGGATCACGATCGCGATCAGCCACGTGGAGTACGAGAGCCCGAAGCGGCACTACGCGCACATAGACTGTCCCGGGCATGCGGACTACATCAAGAACATGATCACAGGCGCGGCGCAGATGG
>JACPRY010000026.1 GCA_016193565.1 Armatimonadota bacterium | reverse complement strand
GTGCCGCTGGATGACGGCCGCATCAGTGACGACCGCAGGATCACGGAAGCCCTTCCCACGATCACCTCGCTGCGCCAGCGTGGGGCTCGGGTGATTCTCGCGTCCCATCTGGGACGTCCGGGGGGCAAGGTGGACGATGCGCTGCGGCTCGATCCGGTCGCCGCACGGCTCGAGGAGCTGCTCGCGACCAGGGTGCGCAAGCTTTCAGACTGCGTCGGTCCCGCCGTGGAATCCGCCGTCGCCGCGATGCGCGACGGCGACGTCGTTCTTCTCGAGAATCTGCGGTTCCACAAAGAGGAGGAAGCCAACGATCCCGGATTCGCCGCCGCGCTGGCCGCGCTCGCCGATCTGTACGTCAACGACGCGTTTGGCACCGCGCATCGCGCCCATGCGTCGACCGTCGGTGTCGCGAAACTGCTTCCGGCGGTGGCAGGGCTCCTCATGGAGAAGGAGCTGACCCATCTCTCCGCCGCGCTCGAGGACCCGAAGCGCCCGTTCGTCGCGGTGCTGGGTGGGAAGAAGGTTTCGGACAAGATCGGCGTGATCCGTAACCTCCTGACGAGAGCCGACTCCCTCCTCATCGGCGGCGCCATGAGCTACACGTTCCTGAAAGCAAAAGGCTTTGAGGTTGGAAAGTCGCTGACCGAGGACGACAAACTCGACCTCGCCCGCTCATTGATGGAGGATGCGGATCGCCGCGCGCTTACGCTTCATCTTCCCGATGATGTGGTGGTCGCCGACCGCTTTGCCGACGATGCAGTTCACAAGACCGTGCCGGCCGAAACCATCCCGAAGAACTGGATGGGCATGGACATCGGTCCGCAGACCGCTGCATCCTACGCGAAGGTCATCCGTGGGGCGCGCACGGTGATGTGGAACGGCCCAATGGGCGTCTTCGAAATGCCGGCCTTCGCGGCCGGCACGCGTGCCGTGGCGAAGGCGATGGCCGAATGCCGCGGCGTGACCATCGTTGGAGGTGGAGACTCTGCCGCGGCCGTGGAGCAAGAAGGGCTGGCGGAGGCGATGACCCATGTCTCCACCGGCGGAGGGGCGTCGCTGGAGTTCCTGGAGGGCAAGGAACTGCCAGGAGTGGCGGTGCTGGCCGACTCGGGGTGACACCGATGAGCCGTATGCCGCTCGTGGCCGGCAACTGGAAGATGCACAAGACCGCAGCGGAAGCCGTGCGCTTCATCAACGAGCTGCGACAGCGTCCGCTTCCGCCCGACGTTGAAGTGGCCGTCTGCCCCCCGTTCACCGCGCTCACTGAGGCCGCCCGCGCGCTGGCCGGATCGTCCATCCGCCTCGGCGCGCAGGATATGCATTGGGAGGCGCAGGGCGCGTTTACCGGGGAGATTTCCCCGACGATGCTCCTGGCCGCAGGCTGCCACTACGTGATCCTTGGACATTCTGAACGCCGGCAGTTGTTTGGAGAGACGGACGCCGCCGTGGCGCGCAAAATCCGGGCCGCGTTCGCGCATGGCCTGATCCCGATGCTGTGTGTCGGCGAGCGACTCGATGAGCGCGAGGCGGGGCGGACCGATCAGATCGTCACCGATCAGACAGAGGCCGCCGTTGCCGAGTTGAGCGCAGAGCAGATCCGGCGCCTGGTCATCGCCTACGAGCCGGTCTGGGCGATCGGTACAGGGCGGTCGGCAACCGCCGATGAAGCGAACCGGGTCATTGGGGTGATCCGCCGTGGGCTCGAGCGCTTTCGCGACGCGTCTGTCCACACCCGTATCCTCTACGGTGGCAGCGTGACGCCGGAGAATGCTGCCGAGTTCTTCGGACAGGCAGAGATTGACGGCGCGCTCGTCGGCGGAGCCAGCCTCGACGCCGCGAAGTTCATGGCGATCGTTAAGGCTGCATCAAAAGATGTGACGTGATCCGTGATCGGTGACCCGACGACTACTGCCAACACAAACGGGTCACGGGTCACTGGTCACGGGTCACGAGCCTGTGATAGTATACAGTGTGATTGAGCGCCCGGGATTCGTCCCGGGCGTATTCGTCGGAGGTGTGGGGTGGAAACGGCAGTGCTGGTTTTACATTTCGTGCTTGCCTTCGTCGTGGTCGGTGTGATCCTGCTGCAGGGGCCGAAGGGTGAGGGGCTGGGGGCCATCGGCGGCAGCGCCCGGCTGTTTCACGGGCCCCGGCCGCGCGAAACGCTGTTCACCAGGGTCACCGCTGTGATGGCGATTCTCTTCGTCCTGACGTCGACGTATCTGACATTCCTGCGATAATCTACCAGACGCAGGACGAGTTATGATGTTGCAGGAACGTGCCGGGCTGGCGGAATTGGCAGACGCGTACGCTTGAGGGGCGTATGGGTTTCCCGTGGGGGTTCAAATCCCTCGCCCGGCACCACGTTTCATCTCGGATTTTCGTGCCCCCCCAGGTCGTCTATCAAGAGATTCCGCTAGACTTTAGAGGATTTCCGCGCTGTCCTGCTAGCGGATGGTTGGTCCGCTATATCTTAGCGGATTCCCCCTATCGCTTAGCGGAACGGAGAACCTGTGCCTAGGCGCAGAATCTCCCAACCCGACGCAGGATTCGCGACGCTTGAAGGGTTGCCCCGTGTTATGGGTGATTTTCACCCACTGAACGGTTGATTTTCACCGGGTAGTTGAACCCATGACTGGTGTGCTAGGTCATGGCGGCATTAGAGTTTGATAATCGATGAGGCTAGCCGTTATGAGCCCTCGCGGGATGCCAATTGACAACAGACATACGGTTGTCCTAACATTCGTATGAATCATCATGGCTCACGAACTTACACTGCCCCCAGTCGACGAAAGCAGCGCCCTTCCACTTTATTACCAAGTCAGGGAGACTGTCCGCCAGCAAATTGAGGCGAGACAG
>JACPRY010000120.1 GCA_016193565.1 Armatimonadota bacterium | reverse complement strand
GCCGATGCTGATGGCGCTGATGACGAGCCTCCTGGCATTCACCGTCCTGTTTATTTACCTTCTGTCTCTGCGCGTGCATCTGCAGCGGCTGCACGCCCTCTCGGAAGCCGCCGCGCACGAGGCACCATGACGCCGGTCCTCTGGATCGCGCTCGCCTACGGGATCGTGTCGATCGTGCTGGTGCTGTACACCGGCCGGCTCCGGCGCCGGATCCGGGAGTTGGAGGGGACGGCGCGTCCTCGATGAAGCGCACTCGTCTGCTGCTCGCCGCGGCCATCGTCGGTGCTGCCCTGATCTACCTGATCATCGGCGGACTGCGCGGCTCCATCGTGTACTACGTCACGCCGAGCGAGCTCCAGGCGCAGGGCCAGGCCGACGCAGGAAAGACGATCCGTCTCGGCGGCCAGGTCGCACCGGGCTCCAAACAGTGGAATCCGGCCACGCTGGAACTGCGCTTTGTGCTCACCGACGGGAAGCATTCGGTTCTTGTCCACCACCGCGGCGCGCCACCGGACCTCTTCACCGAAGGCCAGGGCGCGATCGTGGAGGGGACGATGGGAGCCGACGGCGCCTTCGAATCCCGCTCGATCATCGTGAAGCACTCCGAAGAGTACGCGCCCCCTGCACCAGGAGGACAGTAGTGACGGCTGCGGTCGGATCGGCCAGCGTGCTCGGGGCCCTGGTTGTGACGGTGTGCGGCATCGCCGCGCTGATGCGCGGCCGGCACCGCGGGCCCGCCGGATGGATCCGCAGCGGCTATGCGGCTCCGGTGGGATTATTCGTGCTGGTCTCCGTGGCTGTCGGGGCGCTGGAAACGGCCCTGGTCCGGTCCGATTTCAGCATCCGGTACGTGGCGGGCAACTCCAACCTGGTCACGCCGCTCCTGTTCCGCATCGTGACCCTGTGGGGGGCGCTGGAAGGCTCGATCCTCCTCTGGCAGTGGATCCTCGCCCTGTTCACGCTCATCGTGGCCCTGCGCTATCGAACCCGGTATCCCGACGTGCTGCCGTCTGTATTGAGCGTGTTGCTCGCGATCTCGGCGTTCTTCCTGCTGTTGATGGCCGGGCCGGCGAACCCGTTCGCGCAGCTGCCGGTCCCGCCTGCGGATGGTCGCGGGCTGAACCCGCTGCTGCAGAATCACGTGCTGATGATCATTCACCCGCCCCTATTGTACCTGGGATACGTAGGCTTCTCCGTGCCCTTTGCCTTCGCGATGGGATCGCTGTTCTCAGGACATCTACGCGATGAGTGGATGGCGGTCACGCGACGGTGGTCGCTCGCCGCCTGGACGTTCCTCACCGCGGGTTTGTTTCTCGGCGCCCGGTGGTCTTACGACGTGCTCGGATGGGGCGGCTATTGGAGCTGGGATCCGGTGGAAAACGCGGCCTTCATGCCCTGGCTGGTGGCGACCGCCTTGATTCACTCGACCATGGTGCAGGCGCGGCGTGGCTTGCTGCGGATCTGGAGCCTGGCGCTGGTCATCCTGACCTTCCTGCTCACGATCTTCGGCACCTTTCTCACACGCAGCGGCGTGCTGGCCTCGGTGCATTCGTTCACCCAGTCGCTGATCGGTCCGCTGTTCCTCGCCTTCCTCGCCGCCGCGATGATGGTCTCACTGGGCCTGCTGGCGGCGCGGCTGCCGACGGTACGAGATGACGGCCATATCGACTCCCCGCTCTCCCGGGAAGCGATGATGGTCCTGAACAACGTCGTGCTGCTCGCCATGGCGTTCACGGTATTCCTTGGGACCGTCTTCCCGCTTGCCGTCGAGGCGATCAGCGGAGTGAAGGTATCGGTCGGGCCCCCGTTCTTCAACCGGATGTTCGTGCCGTTGGGCTCGCTCCTGCTCCTGCTCATGGGCCTGGGCACGATCTTCCGGTGGGGCCAACCTGGCCGTGAAGAATTCCGCCGGCTCGGCCTCGTCGCGGCGGCCGCCGCGGCGGCTGCGGTCCTGCTGACCGTGCTTGGACTCCGTGAACCGCTGATCACGATCGGGATCGCGATCACGGTCTTCATGGCGCTGGCCCAACTGATGGAGTATGCGCGCGGCGTGCGCGCGCGCCGCGCAGCAACAGGCGAGGATCCCATCCGCGCCCTGGCGGGGTTAGTGATCAGCAACCGCCAGCGGTATGGTGGGTATCTGATACATCTGGGCCTCGCGGTGGCCGTTGTCGGCATCATTGCGTCGATGTCGTCCCGGGTGGAAGTGGAACGCGCGCTCAGCGCCGGCGAGAGCTTCCAGATCGCCGGGTACACCATCCGCTATGATGCATTGATCCCGAAACCCGCGCCCGACAGGCTTGTCGTCGCCGCGCATCTCGCCGTCTGGGTTTCCAACGGACGGGCGATGGCCGGAACGCGCGCGGGCGGGCCCGCTGCTGTAGTCGTTGCGCCGTCATTGAACTTCTTCCCACAGGATCGAACGCCGGTGGCGACACCGGCTGTGCGGTCGTCGTGGCGGGAGGACCTCTACCTCGTGCTCATGGGGGTCGATGCAAACGGCCGCCGGGTCGTCCTCAACGCGATCGTGAACCCGCTCGTGTCCTGGATCTGGACTGGCGGTGCGATCATGGTGGTGGCAGGAGTGGTGGCGTCATGGCCGTCGCGCCGGTCATAGTCCACAGACGGGCCTGGTCGTGGGCCCTGCTCGCGGTGGGGGCCCTGGCCGTTGTGGGGCTGCTCACATTCGGCCTGCGCCGTGACCCGCGTGCCATCCCCTCTCCGCTTGTCGGCCGGCCGGCGCCGTCATTTGCCATGACGCTGTTCGACGGATCGCATTTCTCGACGGCCGCCTATCGGGGCAAGATCCTGGTCGTCAACTTCTGGGCGTCCTGGTGCTACCCCGCCTGCTACATTGAAGCGCCGCACCTGCAGCGGATCTGGCAGCGGTACCAGGACAGTGGGGTCGTCGTGATCGGCGTGAATGTTCAAGATCGCGAGGCCCCTGCCCGCGCGTTCATCTCTCGGTTTGGGCTGACGTTCCCCAACGGCATGGATGCCACCGGTCGGATCAGCATCGACTACGGTCTCTACGGCGTCCCCGAAACGTTTCTCATCGACCGGCAGGGACGCATCGTGTACAAGCACATCGGCGCGGCCACGGAAGAGATCTTCGTCCCCCGCATCGAACCGTTACTGAAGAGTGGCGGGCAGCAGTGAGACCAAACCGCACGGCGGGATGGGGACCTTCGAGGCCTCCCCGGTCTCGCCTCATATTTCTCGTGTGGTTCCTGGTGGCCGCTGCCGCCGGACCCCTGGCCGCGCAGGATCTCGATGCGCAGGCACAGGCGATCGCCTCGCGTCTGCGCTGCCCGGTGTGCCAGAACGAGAGCGTGGCGGATTCACCCTCGGAACTGTCGGCGCAGATGCGCGCGCTTATCCGGGCGAAACTGCAGGCGGGCGAGAGTTCTGACCAGATTATCGCCTACTTCGTGGCCAAATACGGCGAGTGGATCCTGCTCGAGCCGCCCCGGCGCGGCATCCTGTGGCTGGTCTGGCTCGCCCCGGTGATCGCCCTGGGGACCGGGTTCGCGGTGGCGATGAGGTTTCTCCGCCGGGTCAGCAGGCCCGCGCGATCATACCCCTAGACTGTTGATCAGCGCGTCGATCGCCTGCGGGGGGAAGAAGCAGAAGGGGTAGCCGCGGTGCCGAGCAGCCGCATCGGCATCAGGCGCGTCTGCGAGCGCCTGCAAAGCGCCCTCCACCTCTGTCACACTCTCCGCTAGAACCTGAGAGAGCGAATCGTTGATCTCGCGGATCCGCTGCGTCGCCTGGCGCCGCTCGCGGCGCGTCAACGAGCCTCCGTCGAGCGACGCGATGAGACGCCACTTGTCGTCGATCAGACGCTGCTGCTCACTCGATGGCTGCCGCAGCACGCGCTCGGGATTGTGCCGGAGCTCGAGGAGGCGGCGTTGGAGATGCTGGCGTTCCTCACCGGTTCGGTGCTCGCGAAGCGGCAGATGGAGTGTGGCAGTCACGACCGCGTACCGCGGCGGTTGGATACCGAAGTAATCCGCGATCACCGCGTCGGTCACCCGGTCGTAGCGCCCCCCGCCCACGCCGTGGATAAAGAGGTCTGCCACGCACAGCCTCGAAAATGCCGTCAGCGTGAGGGCCTTCGGACGGATCTCGATTCCCGCAAGCGCGTCAGGTCCGTCTCCATCTCCGATGGTCACAATGGTGTCACCGCTGGTTGACAGCGTCCATCCGCGCGCTTCCCGCGCCCCATACACCGACTGACGGCGCCCGCCGTGGACGAACCAAAATGGGAGCTCCACCCGTTCACCGTCGCGTTCCAGGTTCGAAAAGGGCTGCGCCACCGTTTTGACGTTGTAGCGCTCCCGGTAGGCGTCGAGGTGCCGGTTGAAGGCGTCCGCGAAGCGGATACTGTCGCGCAGGATGGACAGAAAAAAGCGCATGAACTCGGGGCTCCGGCTCACGTGTGAGACCGGAACTTCACGATAACGCCGCCGCCCCTCGTGCCGCCGGCGCACGGTCGTGAGGAACGTCCCGATGTCGGCCGCCGGGCGGACGTTCGACGCTGCGTCAACAAAGGTGCGGAACGCGGCCTCGATCTCAGGCTCATTCAGCGTCCGCAGCGCCCCGTCGAGCCGCCGGAGGAACGCCTGCCAGGACGCCGGGTCCGGGGCCGGCTGCGCCTCGTACAGGACGTCGGCCGGCGCCCGCACGAGCGTGTCGCGGATCAGGCGCAGACCGCCGTCGAGCACCGGGACATCAGCGGCGATCTCTTCGAACGCATCGCTGTCGACGGGGAGGCTGAGCGCCGCATGATGTGATCCGGCGAGCCGGTGGGCGAGCAGATGTTTGATCCAGATGCCCGGATGGAACAAGAACGGCTGATGACCGGTGACCAACAGCAGCGCACCCGCGGGTGGCCGCGGGACGTCGATGCCCATCGCGCCGGTGTACGCCGCTGCACGCTGCAGGACGCGCGCGCGCACCTGATGCCGTATCTCGCGCAGTGGCGTCCCGTCGATCGACAGCCCGCTCGCGGCGAGGCGTTCCGCATTCTCGCGCGCAACCGCCTCGAACTCGGCGGCCGGCGGGTGGCAGAACACCTCGCCTGAGTGCTGAGGAATGTCAAACTCGATCTCGGTCAACTCTGGGGTCACGCCCGGCAACCCTGGGGCACTAGATCACCTGATCAAGTCCTGACAGTCCGATCTCTTCCCGGCAGACGAATGGTTCCCCGTGGCGGCGGCCGATGAGCCCGCCGAAGTACCGTGTAAAGTCGCGGAGCCCGTCCAGCAGATCTGTTGTCCCTCGCTCGGGGCCGAACTGCGAGGCGTATGCCGCGATCGACCGCATCTTCGTCTCGATGTGCGCGGAGATATCCACGATGAACGAGGGTCGCACGTGGAGCCGGTAATGCGTCGTGAGGAAATGGTACACGCGCCGCGGGTAGAACGGCTCGCCCGGGATTGTCGTCTTCGTCAGCTTTGCGTAGAAGCGGGAGGCTTCGGCGAGCTGGGCGGCGGCGATGTGATCAGGATGCGCATCGACCCAGTACGG
>JACPRY010000122.1 GCA_016193565.1 Armatimonadota bacterium | reverse complement strand
GGCCGCCTTCAGCTTCACCGTCATCGGGGTGGGCCTCTTGGCGAGCCTGCGGCCCGACGGCTGGTGGCTCACGGCGTGGGTCGCTGGCTTCCTCCCGGCCCTCCTCGGGCTCGCCTCGATGGTGTTCCCGGACCTCGACTCGAGTCTGGGCCTCGTCTGGGCACTCGCAGCCATGGCCTGGGGGGTCGCGTTCGTCGCGGCGGCCGAATTCATTCGTCGCGGCGGCCGAACTCACCGCGGACGCGTGGAGGACACGCAGCAGGTGCTTCTTGTGGGCAGGCGGTGAGGCCGGTGGGTCTTGTTTGTGGCGATTAGGAATCTGCCTACGCGCGCACTCTGAGAACGATCCGGTGATGGCCCGTGGCGCCGTGAGGGAGCGTCGGGGTGTCCTCATCCGTCTGCCGCCTGCCCAACCCGTCGGTCGCTCGGATGCGCAATGGATACGTGCCGGCGGCGGGCGGCTTCCAGACCGACGCCCACAACACCCACGTGTACTTCCCCAGCGGACTCTTGATCTCGGCCGGCTGCCAGGTCTTACCGTCGTCGGAGGAGAGTTCGACGGCCCGGATGCCGCGGTCGCCGGCATACGCGACCCCGCCCAGTTCCACGTCGTCGCCGGGACGCACAGTCGTCCCGGACCGCGGCGTAGCGAACTTGGACATCGTCTGCACGACGGCTTTATCGCTCCACCCGGATCGCTCCCAGTACCCGAGGAAGTTGTAGTTGACCGCCTCGATCTTCGTGATCCATTTTGGATTCTTCATGCCGAACAGCCCGGGCACGAGCAGCCGCACGGGGAAGCCGTGCGCATCGGGCAGCCGCTCGCCGTTCATCTCATAGACTAGGAGTGAATCGGGGTTGAGCGCATCGGCCAGCGGAATCGCCTCGGTATATCCGTCGGCGCACCGGAACGCGATGCGCACCGTCTTCGGCGAGAGCTCGCCCGCCTTCGCCAGCACGTCGCGCAGCGGCACGCCCCGCCATTTCGCATTGCTGATCAGATTGCCGCCGATCTCGTTGCTGATGCACTCCAGTGTGTGGTATCGCTCGACCGACGGCAGGGCCCGGATGCTGTTGTACGCCAGCTTCACCGGCCGGCTGACCAGTCCGGCGATCTCGAGCGTCCACCGCTCTCCGTTGACGACAGGGTCGAACCCCGGCGGATTCTTGCTGACCACGTAAAAATCTTTGTTGGACGTCACTTCAGGCGGTAGCCCCTTGATGCGGTCAAAGAGACCTTGCGCGAAGGCGATCGCGAGCGGGTCGCCGGCACGGATCAGCTGAAACAGCGCCGGCCCCGCGAGCGCGCCGCTGGCCAGCAGCGCGGCGCGCCGGAGGAGCTGCCGCCTCGTCATCTCGTCGAAACGCTTAGGATCGGGTCTCATCGCTCACCCCTACTGGACTGCCTGCAGCGTCGCCGTCGAGAAGACGACGTGAAACCGACGGCAGTAGATCACGACCGACTGATAAGTTTCCAGACGTACGCTGGCCGGGACGGCATAGTTCTGGGCCCCGATGTTGCCTTTCAGCCGGCTGAGGTTCACGAAACCTTGACCCACGTCCGCCCGCGACCTCGGTTGGGGATGCGCAGCCAGGTAGACATACAGATCCGGCCCGTTGGTCACGTTGAACTCTTCGAATCGCAGCACCCGGTCGTCCCCTACCCTGACGATCAGCGCGTTCCCTGACCCTTTGTGGAAATCATCGGCGTCGGTAAACGTGCCGCGGGCTTCGATCGCGGGAGCGTCGCTCACCGCGCCCGAGGGAGGTAGCGCCTCGCTCACGGTCCGGTTGATGAACAGCGGCGAGCCGAGATACCAGGCCACCGGCGCCCCGACGATGACGAGCAAGGCGATCAGCCACCACAGCCACCTGCGTTTCATCCATTCCTCCTAGGCCCGGGTCCCCGTTGGTCCTTCCGGGCTAGTCTGCCCCGCGCCGGTGAACACGCGACAAAGTGTGTGTGAAGAAATCATGAAGCCCGAGCCGCAGGCAGAGAGAACCACACCGTGGTCAGACCGTCTACGCTGTCCGCGCCCACGTTCCCTCCATGGACGCCCGCCACCTCCTTCACGATCGCCAGCCCGATGCCCGCGCCACCGGATTCCCGTGAGCGCGACTTCTCACCGCGGTAGAAGCGCTCAAAGATGAACGGGAGATCGTCTGGCGCGATTGCGTCGCCGGTATTGATCACCGCGACGCGGACCGCACCGTCGGCCGCGCTCACACGCACCGCGATCCGGCCGCCGGCCGGCGTGTACTTGAGCGCGTTGTCGAGGAGGTTCTGCGCAGCCTGCGACACCAGATCGGGGTCCGCCCGTACCGGGACGGCCGAGCCGAACTGTGTCTCGACGGCGATCCCGCGGGCGATAAACTGTGCTCGGTACAGCTCCACGAGCCGGCGCAGCAAGGCCGGGAGCTCCACGGCTTCGAGCTGCAGTCGCGGCAGCCTGGCATCGAACAGCGTCAGGGCGTGCAGCGCCTCTACCAAGCGCACCAGCCGCATCACGTCCTCATGGAGTGAAGCCATCACCTCTTGTGAGGCCGGCGCGACCCCCTCATGAATCGCCTCCAGATACCCGCGGAGGTTAGTGAGCGGCGTGCGTAGTTCGTGCGCCACGTTCGCGACCAGATCCTTGCGGAGACGCTCCAGGGTGGCGAGCGATTCGGCCATCCGGTTCAGCGATTCCGCGAGCGAGCCGAGTTCGTCGGCGGAGCTCACCTCCGCCCGTGCGGTGTAATCCCCGGCCGCGATCCGCGCCGCCATCGCCTTCATCTCCCGCACTGGTTCGAGGACCCGCCGGAACAGGATCACGCTGAGCAGCAGCCCGACCCCGCCCGCGATCAGGCTTGCCAGAATGAGCGAGCGCGTCAGCGTCCGCACGAAGAGGCCCTGGATCACGTCGGTCTGGATGGCAAACTCCTTCATGATCCTGGTAAAGATGGCATCCGCAAACTGGCCGATGGTCACCGCGGCGACAACGACCGCGAGGCCGACGACGAGCAGGTTGATCCCAAGCAGCTTCCAGAGCAGGCTCCGTCTCATGTCTCCACCCATCGGGAACCGGGAACGGGGAACCGGGAACGGTGACTGCCATCGGTTCCCGGTTCGCGGTTCCCGTCAGTCAGAGTAGTTTGTATCCCAGCCCGCGCACCGTCGCGACATACCGGGGATTTTCGGGATCGTCGCCTAGTTTCTCCCGCAGCTTCCCCACGTGCACATCGATGGTCCGGTCTACCACGGCTGCTTCGTGATTCGCATAAATGTGATTGAGCAGCGCGTCGCGCGTGAAGACCCGCTCCGGCGACTGGAGGAGCGCCTGGAGCAGTTTGAACTCGACCGGCGTGAGCCTGATCTCGCGCCCGGCGACCTCGACGCGGTGGCGGTCGAGATCCATCAGCAGATCGCCCCGCTGGAGCACCTTCTGCCGGGGTTCGCGGGTCGTGCGGCGGAGGATCGTCCGCACCCGCGCGACGACTTCGCGAGGGCTGAAGGGCTTGGTCACATAGTCATCCGCCCCCATAGACAGTCCAACCAGCTTGTCGACTTCATCGACCCGCGCGGTGAGCATGAGGATCGGGATGTCGGAGGTGGCGCGCAGCCGCCGGGTGACCTCGATGCCGTCCATCTGCGGCAGCATCAGGTCGAGGATGATGAGGGCCGGATGCGCCCGCTCAGCGGCCTCGACCGCCGACCGACCGTCCCCGGCTGCGAGCACGCTGTACCCCTCACGCTCCAGATAGAGGCGCAGAAGGTTCACGATCTTGGGGTCGTCTTCGACAACAAGGATGGATTGGGCCATCGATGCCACGCTATGGGTCGACTGTAAAGAATCGATAAAAGAGGACAACGGGGCAACAGGACAACTGGACAACAGGAGACATGATCTGAGGTTTTCGTGTTGTCGCGTTGTCCGGTTGTCGCGTTGTCGTTAGTTAAGCCCTTTCCCCGAGACCCAACCCCTCGATCTCGTCCTTGCGGCGCTTGGCGACTTCCACCAGCCAGGCCGGATCTTTGTAGACGTAGTCTTTGCGGAGGGGATGACCGATCCAGTCGTCGGTCATCATGATGCGGCGGAGATTTGGGTGGCCTTCGAAGATGATGCCGAAGAGGTCGTAGGTCTCGCGCTCGTGCCAGTTGGCCCCGTCCCAGATCGACGTGACGGAGGGCACGCTTGCGCCGTCTCGGGGCACGCGCACCTTCAGTGCGAGTTCCTCGCGCGATTGATGCGAGTAGCAATGGTAGACGACCTCGAACTCCCCCGCCTCGGGCCGGTCCACCGCCGTCACGAAGGAGAGGTAGCTCAGGCCAAACTCGGGATCGGTCGCCAGGACGCGGCAGATCTCGAGCAGCTTGTCCTTCGGCACCACCGCACCGGGAACCAGGTACGCGGGTGGCGCCTCGTGCGCAGGTCGCTTCGCCGGCACTGCCGGCGAAGTCTGACCTTCACCGGCCGGAGGTGCCGCAGCGGCGACCTCTCCCCTGGGGGGCTCTCCGGTTCCCCGTTCCCCGTTCCCTGTTCCCGGTTGGTGGCCGGGTCTCGGGAAAAGCTCAATCTCCGGGAATCGGACCTTTAGTTTCTCTGCCAGGTCCCAGCTCATCGCGTCCTCCGGACCTTCACGACGCCGGTCCCGAGGGGCTCTTTCGGCGCGGCGCGGTGCAGGTCGTC
This sequence comes from Armatimonadota bacterium, assembly GCA_016193565.1. Taxonomy (GTDB): domain Bacteria; phylum Sysuimicrobiota; class Sysuimicrobiia; order Sysuimicrobiales; family Kaftiobacteriaceae; genus JACPRY01. The sequence continues at coordinate 4,413 of JACPRY010000122.1, read as the reverse complement.
GAGGTCGTAGAGCAGGTTGGCCCGGTTATAGGTGCTGGCTTCGTAATGGGGCACAAAGACGATCGCTTCGGTCGGACAGACCTCCACGCACAGCCCGCAGTAGCAGCACTTGTCCATCTCAATGTCAAAGCGCGTGAGGAGGCGGTCTTTGGCTTTGCCGGTCGCCTCGATGTGGATGCAGCGGTCCGGGCAGACGCGCTCGCACTGGAAGCAGATGATGCATTTGTCGTTGTCGGTCTCCTGATCGATGGGCAGCGCGAGCAGCCCGTGCCACCGCGGCGAGACGTTCACCTTCTGCACCGGGTAGCTGACGGTGACCTTGCGCTCGAACATCGTCCGGAGCGTCGCCTTCAAACCGACCACGAGGCCGACGGCGCCGGCCCAGGCCTGCTCGGCGAGGCTCTTCTTTCCGTTCGGCTGGATCGAAGTGTTCATCTGCTATCGATCGACATCGGAGAGCACGATATCGATGCTCCCAAGGATCGCGATAACGTCGGCCACCTTCCACCCGCGCATCATCTCGGTCAACGCGTACAGGTTGCTGAAGGCCGGCGCGCGGATCTTCACGCGGTACGGCATGTCTTTGCCTTCGCTGATGAGGTAGATGCCAAGGTCTCCCCGCGGCGACTCCGTGCGCGCGTACACCTCGCCCTTCGGCACGCGCAGCGTCACCGCGACCTTGGCGCGGATCTCTCCCTGCGGGATCGTTTCCAGGCACTGGCGGATGATGCGGATGCTCTGCCGCATCTCCTCCAGCCGCACCAAGTAGCGCGCGAAGCAGTCGCCCTCGGTGCGCACGGGGATGTCGAACTGCAGGCGATCGTAGACCTCATAGGGGTGCGCCCTGCGCACGTCATAGGCCAGACCTGAAGCCCTCGCCACGGGGCCCGACGCCCCCATCGCGATCGCCTTGGCCGTCGGGAGGACCCCCACGCCCTGGGTGCGCGCCAGAAAGATCGGGTTGCCGGTCAGGAGTTCGTCGTACTCCGGCAGCCGGTCCATGAAGTAGTCACAGAACGTTGCGCACCGATCCGTCCAACCGTCGGGCAGGTCCTCATACACGCCGCCGATGCGGAAGTAGACGTGGTGCAGCCGCCCGCCGGTGGCGCTCTCAAAGAGATCCATGATCCGCTCCCGCTCGCGCATCGCCCACAGAAACGCGGTGAAGGCGCCGAGGTCGATCCCGAACGTCCCGAGCCAGATGAGGTGGCTGCTGATCCGCTGCAGTTCCAGCATGATGGTGCGGATGTAGCGGGCGCGCTCGGGCGCCTCGATCTTCGCCAGCCGTTCGGTCGCGAGGCACCACACCTCCTCGTTGGCCATCGCGGAGAGGTAGTCCATGCCGCGGTCTACGAGCGCGATGTTCTGGAGGTAGGTGCGGTACTCCATCATCTTCTCGACGGACGAGTGCAGGTAGCCGATGTCCGGCTGTACGTCGACGATGTTCTCGCCGTCGAGCGTCACGACGAGGCGCAGGACGCCGTGGGTGCTCGGGTGCTGCGGCCCCATATTGAGGAGCAGCTCTTCTGTGCGCAGGGCCATGGGGATTAGCTCTGGGCGGCCGCGGCCTGCGCGATGCGGCGGCGCAGGAACGGCTCCTTCTTGATCTTGTCCTGCAGCTTCAGGAAGCCCTCGATGAGCGCCTCAGGCCGGGGAGGGCAGCCGGCAACGTAGACGTCGACCGGGATCACCTGATCGATGCCCTTGAGGATGGAGTAGTTGTCGTAGTAGAACGGCCCGCCGCAGGTTGCACACGAACCCATCGAGATCACGTACTTGGGTTCCGGCATCTGCTCCCACAGCCGGCGGACGATCGGCGCAATCTTGATCGTGGCGCGGCCGGCCACGATGATACAGTCCGCCTGGCGCGGCGTCGCCCGCGGGATGATGCCCATCCGGTCCATGTCGAACCGCGTGGCGAATGCCTGCATCATCTCGATGGCGCAGCACGCGAGCCCGAACGTGAGCGGCCACACCGAGGAGGCGCGGCCCCAGTTGAGGACCTCCTCCACCTTGGTGAGGATGATGCCGCCGCCGGGCAGCGAGTCGATGATTTCCAGCGCTTTGTCGAGCGGCAGCACCTGGCTGCGCGGCACGTACTTGGGATCGGTGGACACGTGGAAGCCTCCCGTCAGGACGTGACCCTCTGTCCTGCCCTCACCTCTATCATACGGGCGAATGCAATTTTGGGTCAAATCGTCCGAGGCGCCCGCGGTCTCATTGTCCTCGGTCGCCAAATCGTTAGTTGATTGCATCTATCGGCCCCCGACCCGGGTGGGACTCTTCCCGGAGACAAGTGTTCGGACCGCTTCAGTAATGTGGCGTGCGTTGATCCCGGCGGCATCCATGAGCTCCTCCGGCGTGCCCGATCCTGGCATCTCATGGACCGCGAGATGTATCACCTTTGGGAACGGCTCTGTGCCTTCGAGCGCGCTTACTACCGCTTCACCGAGCCCGCCCTCCCGCCAATGATCCTCGACCACGACTAACGCGCCCGTTTCTCGCGCTGCCTGGCGAAGGGTTTTCAGATCGATTGGCTTGACCGAGTAGGCATCGATGACCCGTGAGGCAATTCCTTCCTTGGAAAGCGCCTCCTGCGCCTTGAGCCCTTCGTGGACTGTGATACCGGCAGCGACGATTGCCGCATCATTGTGTTCCGCGCGACCGTGCGTGACGCTCCCGCCGATCGAGAAACGTTCCTCGAATGGATAAATGACCGGCGTCTTCTCCCGCGTCGTCCGAATGTAGACGATCCCCGGCCGGTCGGTCATCTCGGCCACCAGGCGGGCAGTCTGATTCGCATCACACGGATACAGCACCGTACTGCCGCCTACCGCCCGCATCATCGCTAGGTCCTCGAGGCCCATCTGCGACGGACCGTCCTGACCGATGGACACGCCCGCGTGCGAGCCGCAGAGCTTGATGTTCGCGCGGGAGACGGCTGCCATCCGGATGAAGTCGTACGCGCGCGTCAGGAACGCCGCAAAGGTGGATGCGAACGGAATCCAGCCGCGGCTCTGGAGCCCGACGGCCGCGGCGAGCATCTGCTGCTCCGCGATGTACATCTCGAAATACCGCTCGGGGTACGCTTTCGCGAACTCCTCCGCGTACGTGGAGTTGTTCACCTCGCCGTCCAGGGCCACGACATCCGGACGCGCCGCCCCGAGCGATTTCAGGGCATCGCCGTACGCCCGCCGAGTGGCGACAACCTCGCCAACCTTATAAGAAGGAAGCTGGAGGGACTTTGGTGTAGGCCGTGACGGTGCCGGTGGGCCTTCGGGCCTGCGCACCTGCACGGTGAGGTTGCGCACGCCGCCGAGCTCTTTGATCGCCTCTTCAGCCTGCTCCTTGGATAACGGCTTCCCGTGCCAGCCCTCTCTGTCCTCAACGGATGACGCGCCCTTCCCTTTCCTTGTCTTGGCAATGATGAGTGTCGGCACATCGGCTGCCGCCGCCGATGCGGCGTCGGCATACGCTTGGTCGATCTGCGACAGGTCGTGCCCGTCGATCTCAATCGTGCGCCATCCGAATGCTTTCGCTCGCGCGACGTATGCTGCGGTGTTCCACTGGAGCATTGTGGGGCCGCGCTGCCCCAGACGGTTCACGTCGAGGATGCAGATGAGGTTCCCGAGCTTGTAGAACGACGCGTGCTCGAAGGCTTCCCACACCGAGCCTTCGGCCATCTCACTGTCGCCGGAGAGCACCCAGACGCGATATGGGAGTTTGTCGAGATACTTTCCCGCAAGCGCCACCCCAACGCCAATCGGCAGCCCCTGCCCGAGCGACCCCGTCGCCACCTCGACCCACGGCAGCACCGGCGCCGGATGACCTTCCAGGGCGCTCCCAAACTTCCGCAGGCTCATCAGCTCGCCATCGGAAATCGCTCCTGCCGCCTTCAACATCGCATAGAGCAGCGGTGAGGCATGACCCTTCGAAAATATCCAGCGATCGTTATGCGAATCTTTGGGGTTCTTGAAGTCATAGCGGAGGTGCCCCGCCAGCAGCACCGCCATCAGGTCAGCGGCAGACATGGAGGAGGTTGGGTGGCCCGAGCCCGCCTCGGTCGACGCCCGGATGCTGTCGACCCGCAGCTGCTGGGCGAGCTCGCGCCATTGTTCTAACTGCTTCATGGCGGTCTCCTTAGATCGGGCATGTACGCCAAGCATATTGCTGCTCGGGTCTGCAGGCAAGTAAGGCTTCAGACGGTGATCTCCTGGGGATCAAGGCCTGCCCAATGGCATCACCGGACTCCGAACTCGGTCCGATGTTATGAGATGAAAGCGCCGTGCCTCCAGACAGCGAAGATCTTGCTGTTCGTGCACAACGGCAAGATCAGCCGAGAGGAGGCACAGCGCGATGCAGTACACGGCGTTCGATGCGCACAAGCACTACACCTGGGCACGGGTGGAGCGC
>JACPRY010000107.1 GCA_016193565.1 Armatimonadota bacterium | reverse complement strand
GCATCAGCCCTAATCCGATCGTCGAGTTCACGCGGAAAGGCAAACGCGTTCCGACGTTGCCTCAGTACCTGCAGTCACTGCGCCGGGTGCTGCTGTTGAACTGCGATGTCGCCTACCCCGGCCACGGGGAACCCATCAGTAACCCCAGCGCCCGCATCCGGGAGCTCATCGCGCATCACGAACAGCGCAAGGAGGAGATCCGCGGGCGCCTGAGCCGGAAGCCCAAAACGCTGCTGGACCTGAGTCAGGAGATCTACCAGAACCTCGATCAGATCAACACGATGCTGGCGCTTTCCGAGGTGATCGGTCACCTGGACCTGCTGGCTGAAGAGAAGCGGGTGACCATCTCCCGCAGGGGCCGAAAGGTGGTGTACAGGGGTAAATAGGGCGTCCGGGAACCCGGTACGGAAGTTGCTACGTAAAGGAAGCAGGAGTGGTCCGGATGCTCGCGGAGCAGGTCAAGATTGGAGAGCTGTATCCGACGGCCAGGCGCTTGTTCGAGCCGGTCCCGTCGAAGCGACGGCGGTATGTTCCCGTGTTCGCCTGGCTGATCGCGGGCGCTGTCGCCGTGCTCGCCGGCCAGCGCATCGTCGACTGGATCGATCGGAATCTGTAATCGACCGCTCTGCGCGAAGCGTAAACGAGGGGAGCCGTTCAGGCTCCCCTCGTCGTTGTCTCAGGCGGCAGGTAGGCACATCGTCTGACCGAACGTCTGGGTATGTCCACCGGGGTGTTGCGCGCGGGGATCCAGGGGCTCGGCGTCTACGTCCCGACCCGCGTGCTAACAAATGACGACCTGGCCAAAATGGTGGACACCTCCGACGAGTGGATTACCACTCGGACGGGCATCAAGCGCCGGCACATCGCCGGACCGGATGAGGTCACCTCAGACCTCGCGCTCATTGCCGCGCGCCGCGCCCTTGACGATGCGGGCATCGGACCTCGCGATCTCGATCTCATCATCGTAGGAACCGCAACGCCGGATATGTTCTTTCCGGCCACCGCGTGCCTGGTGCAGGATCGGTTAGGAGCGAAGCAGGTTGGGGCATTCGATTTGCTGGCCGCCTGCTCGAGTTTCGTCTATGGACTCATCACCGCCGGCCAGTTGATCGCCGCGGGCGCCGTCCAGCGTGCGCTGGTCATCGGGGCAGAAACGTTGAGCAGGCTGATTGACTGGGAAGACCGCAGGACGTCCGTGCTGATCGGTGACGGCGCAGGCGCCGCGGTGCTCGGTCCGGTGACGGACGGTACGGGGATCTACAGCGGCGCCGTCGGGGCGGACGGGTCTGCGGGAGACGTGCTGAAGGTGCAGGCCGGTGGCTCGCGGATGCCGATCAGCTCAGAGGCGATCGAGAGGAAACTCCACCGCGCCTATATGGACGGGCAGGCCGTATTCAAGCTCGCCGTCCGGACGATTCCCGGTCTCATCAAGGAGGCGGTTGCGAGGGCCGGCTGGACGCTGGACCAGGTTGACCGCATTGTTCCCCACCAGGCCAACCTGCGCATCATCGAGTCGATGGTCGCGCAGTTGCACCTCCCAATGGAGAAGTTTGTGGTCAACATCCAGGAGTACGGGAATACGTCGGCGGCCAGCGTGCCACTCGCGCTGTATGAGGCGGTGCAGGCAGGACAGATCCGCCGCGGGGACCGGATCGTGCTCGCCGCCTTCGGCGGCGGCTTTACCTACGCGGCCTGCGCGATGATCTGGGGGAAGTGATTCACCGATTCACCGATTCACTATTGTTCTTTGTAGGCGACTCAGCAGGACACCCATCGGCGCGACGTCCACCGCGACGCCGTTCTTGTACGCCACGGCCATCCCTGAAAACGGAGAGACTTTCATCCCTGGGAGAATGATGCCGACCAGGTTCAGCGGGTCGGCTGCAGCTACGACGACCGGTTCCGTCTCTTCGGGGATCCGGCGCACCGCGCGCAGCGTTTCGACCGCCTCCGGCAGCGCGAACTGCTCACCGACGAATCCAGAAACAAACCGCCCCCCGCGAATCTCCCCCTGCGCCTCCCAGCGGCGGTAGATCTCCAGCAGGTTCCGCCACGCTGGAGCAATGCGCTCCCGAGCGAGGATGTCCCTGAACACGACACCGTAGCGGCGGAGCAGCTGGCGGGCCGCGGCCGCGTCCCGTTCCTCGCCCTCGACCTCAGCAGGCGGCTGCCACAGCGCCCAGCGCCCGACCGGCAGCGACCGGGCGTGCGGCCGCGCGGCGCCCAGTCCCGCGCCTGACCGCAGCGCCATCATCCGCATCCGCCGTCGCCCACGTTCCCGAGCGCTGCCGTGCATCAATTGCCGCAGCCCCGCCACGCCGTCTCCGCTCACCAGCCCGTGGGCGACGAGTTCCCACAGCGCATCTTCGACTTCCGAGGGCATGCGGCGGATGCTCTTGACGATGTCGGCCATGAACGACGCGCCCCGCTGCTCAAGGTACTGCAGCACCTCACGCGCCGCCGAGGAGAGCCCGCGCATCGCGTCCTCGAGCGTGCGGTCGCGCGCGAGGAAAGACGGGAGATCCTCCCGCATGACGAAGGCGATGGGCGAGTTCCGGCCGGGTGCCTGCCGGCGCCGCCGCTTCCCGTTCTGCTCGTTGCTGTTGTCGACGCCATTTGCGGTCAAGCGGCCCCATGTGACCATGCCGGACAGCGAGAGATACTCGAGGTCGGCCGGATCGTAGAGCCGGATCCGTGACGGCAGCACGTGCTCTTCCCACGCGGGCGCCGGGAGTTCCAACCCCTGCAGCTGGCCGATGATCTGGGTGACGCCGTCGCGGCCGTGCAGCTGCGTGCCTCGCTGCACGTGCTGCCACCGAAGCAGGAAGCGCATGAAGTCCGCGGGCGTGACCGCCTCGATCTCCTTTCGAAGCCGCCCGATCGTCATCCGGTGGATCCGTGACAGCAGTCCGCGCTCACACCACTCTTCAGTTTCTTCGCCCGGGGTGAAGCGGCCGCGGAGCACGATGCCGGTGCCTTCCAGGGCCGCGAGCGCAATCTCGACATCTGATGGCCTCAGGCCGATCCGGCGGGCCAGCGCCGCCACAGCGATCGGTCCCGTGACCTGGATCCAGCCGTGGACGATCGAGCGGATCGCCTCGTCCTGACCGAGCAGCGCGGTATTGCCGCTCGCCACCAGGGGCACGATCAGTTCCGGCGCGAAGCGCACGTCGGGAAGAACGGTGCGGACCAGGTCGATCCGCTCCGCCGCAACGTAATCCTCGTGGTCCCAGCCGTCCTCGGCCTTCCAGGTGGCCACGGTTGCCCGACCGGCATCGAGCAACTCCTTCGCGTACGGCTGCCACGCATCTGGGACGTCTGATGTCGGCATGATCCCCACGGTGAGGAGCGCATCGTGCAGTTCGTCGGCGTCTCGCACGTCGGGCCACGCCTGGGCGCGAACCTCGTCGATCGCGGAGGCGTCCAGCGCGCCGACACCGCGGGCCAGGTCGGGATTAGTACGGCGCAGGGCGACTGCGCGCGCCCGCCGCTCTTCCAGCGGCGCATCGTCAAGGAAGGCATAGGGGTTCGCGTTTAGGATCTCGTGCGACATCGCAGACGGCACCGGCGTCTCGACCGCGACCGTGCGCAGTTCTCCGCGTTCGATCCTTCCGACAATCTCCGTGAGACCCGGGAGGTCCATGGCTTCATACAGACAGTTGTTGATGGTCTCGCTCACCAGCGGGTGATCGGGTGGGGTGACCGGCCCGGAACGGTTGTCCTGGCACTGCACCTGCTCGGGGAAGACCGCGCCCAGCAGATCTTCCGCGCGCATGCGCTGGATCGGCATCGGTACCCGCCGGCCGCCGGAAAAACGCAGGATGGCGAGCGAGCGGTTGGCGTTCCACCGCCACCGGTTCGTGAACATCGGGGAGGCCAGCAGCGCCTGGATGAGGTCTGGCCCGGCGGTGTGCGGGCGCACGAATGACCATGCCGCCTCCAGCGGGAAGCTGTGCTGCTCGCCGAGCGACAGCACGATCCCGTCGTCGGTGGCCGCGGCCTGCAGTTCGAAGTCGAAGTTGACACAGAAGCGCTTGCGCATCGCCAGGCCCCAGGCCCGGTTGATCCGTCCCCCGAACGGCGTGTGCAGCACCAGCTGCATGCCGCCGGATTCGTCAAAGAAGCGCTCGGCGACGATCTGGTCCTGCGTCGGAACGCAGCCGAGTACCGCCGCCGTCTCGCGGACGTAGGCAGTCATTTGCTCGGCCCCCGCGCGGCTTGCGCCGCAGTGGGCCATCAACCACTCAATCGTCCCCTCGGGATCTGACACCCCATCGTAGATGCGCATGCGGAGGTCAGAGACCGCTGTCGAGAGTTCAGCGGTGCGCGCCGGCGCCTCGCCGAGCCAGAACGGAATCGTCGGCGGCTGCCCGTGCGCATTCTCCACCCGGACGCGGCCGGCCTCGACCCTCCGGATCCGCCATGACGTGTTCCCCAGGAGGAAGATGTCGCCCGCCATGCTCTCAATCGCGAAATCCTCATTCACCTTGCCGACAAACGTCTCGGCCGGATCTTCGATCACGTCATAATCCGCCAGATCAGGGATGGCGCCTCCTGACGTGATGGCGGCCAGGCGCGCTCCACGGCGCCCCCGCAGCATCCCGTGCACGCGGTCTCGGTGCAGGAATGCGCTCTGCCGTCCGCGCCGGCTGTTGAGACCTTCCGACAACATCTCGAGTACCTGATCAAACTCTTCGCGGGTCACGTTCCGGTACGGATGAGCGCGGCGGATCAGAGTCCACAGGTGATCCTCGCTGATTTCCTGGCTCGCCGCGATGGCCACGATCTGCTGCGCCAGGATGTCGAGCGGTTTCTCGAACATGATGATGCGGTCGAGCTCGCCGGCGCGCGCAGCGTGGATGGCGGCCGCCGACTGCATCAACTCATCGCGGGTCAGCGGAAAGAGGATGCCTTTTGGCACCGCGCCGAGCCAGTGGCCGGAGCGGCCCACCCGCTGCAGCAGCGTGGCGAGCGCGCGCGGCGCCCCTAGATGAATCACGAGGTCGACATGACCGATGTCGATCCCCAGTTCGAGTGAGGCCGTCGCGACGACAACCGGCACCTCTCCCGACTTGAGTTTCTGCTCGGCCTCCAGCCGGGTGCGCCGGGACAGGCTCCCGTGGTGCGCGGCAACTTTCCCTTCACCCAGCCGGCTTGTCAGTTGATGGGCGACGCGCTCAACCAGGCGGCGGGTGTTGACGAAGATCAGGGTGGTCCGGTGCTGATTGACGAGTTGTCCGATCCGCTCGTAGATCTCCGCCCACATCTCGTGGGGCGTGATCGGTCCGAGCGGCTGGTCCGGCACCTGGATGCTCAGATCCCACGGCCGCTGGTGACCAACGTCCACAATGGCGCAGTCCGGCCTGCCGTCCGGCGTCTCACGTCCGGTGCCGATCAAGAGGCGGGCGATCTCCTCAATTGGCTTCTGCGTGGCGGACAACCCGATCCGCTGCAGCCGCCGGCCGGCCAGCGCATCCAGCCGCTCGAGCGAGACCGCCAGATGGCTGCCGCGCTTGTCGCCCGCGACCGCGTGAATCTCATCGACGATCACTGTCGAGGCCGTGCGGAGAAACTGCCGGCTGCGCTCTGCCGTAAGCAGGATCAGGCGTCGTGATGAGGATGTGCGGCGGCTTCCGGATCATCAGGTTCCGCTCGCGCGCGGGAGTATCACCGGAGCGCACCATGACGCGGAGATCAGGCAGAGGGCTCAGTTGTTCAATGGCCAGCCGCTGGATAGCGGCCAGCGGTTCCTGAAGGTTCTTCTGGATGTCGTTGCCGAGCGCTTTGAGCGGTGAAATGTAGACGACGGTAGTCTTGTCCTCGAGACGCCCTTCATGTGCCGCCTGGATCAAGCCATTGATCGACCAGAGGAACGCAGCCAGCGTCTTGCCGGATCCGGTCGGTGCCGCAATGAGCGTATCTCGCCCTTCAGCGATGTGCGCCCAGCCCAAGGACTGCGGGGCGGTGGGCTCGCCAAAACGCTCAGTGAACCATTGATTGATGAGAGGATGAAACTCGTGGAGCATGAGACGTACCCCCATTTTGAATCCGTTCGGTACGAACTGTCCAGAGGGTTGCGGTCCCTCGCCGGGCCGGCACTTCGAAGAGAAATAGCCCAATTGGGCTATAGACCGGCGGGCTACGACGTGGTGCGATGACACCGGCGTGCCAGGCACACTGCCAGGAGGTCTGCTTTGCATTTGCCGCTTACGGCCGCGAGATAGGACCCTGCGATGGGCATCCCCGCTCCCGGAGGAGCGACCCCGCCGCATCGGGAAGGTTGGCGGTAT
>JACPRY010000106.1 GCA_016193565.1 Armatimonadota bacterium | reverse complement strand
GCCGCGAGGCGCTCAAGTCCGTCCGCCGCCGCCTCTTCCGACTCGGCCAGCACGGCGGCAACGGGCTGACCCGTATAGCGCGTCTCGTCCCCATCCACCATTATCTTGCTCGAGACGCCGTCCGGAAGATCGCCTTCAGTGATCACGGCGACGACGCCAGGAACTGCAAGGGCATCATCCTTCCGTAGACGCGTGACGCGGGCGTGCGGATGCGGGCTGAGGAGAAGGCGGGCGTACAGCATACCCGGCAGCTTGAGGTCCTCGGCATACCGGGTAGCGCCGGTGATCTTTTCGAGACCTTCAACGCGCTTCGTGGGCCGACCGATGATGCGTGATTCGTGATTCGTGATTCGTGACTCGGACATTAGGCAGATGATCCTCCGATGTTCAATCCTACGGTCGGAGTCTGTCGCAAAATTCCCTTCACTGCAAATCTTCTCCTGTCTTCGAGAAATGAGTACGCGGGTATAGAGTCTGGTGGGAAGGAGTCTTCGACGTGCGTGCTATACTAATACCACCAAAGAGCATCAGTGCATGAAACGCAATCAGACCTTCACCGAGATTGAAATCCGCCTGTTCGACACGCCGGGAAAACTTACTGTGCGTGGACGGTCCACCAAGGCGGTCGTGGCTGCGCTGCTGCGCGGGGCCGCGGCGCATGGACCGTGGCTGCGGCAGATCGCGCGGTGGGTAGAACACCTCGCAGAGGACGGCTGGCGTTACCGCGGCTACGACGGCGACGTGCTCATTTTCCGCTCCACGCGATCGCTCGACCCCACCGAAGCCGAAGCCTATCTGCAGCGGCGATTCGGCCGGGATGCGCTGTCACGCGTGTCCGTCCGCGAGCGCGCGCTGCAGCGTGATGGGGCAGGCCGTGCCGATGGCGAGGCGCCAGTTGCGCCCCCGCGTCTCCCGAAGGCGGACGATGAGCTCACGAAAGAGTTGCGCCGGCTGATCGCTCCGGAGCAGCACCAGGCCGAACTCTATCTCGGGCATCCAACCGAAGAGCTCAGCGAGCTATTGCTGGACATGAGCTTCCTCGCTCAAGAATCGCTGGAAGATACCGACGTTGCGGCCCTCACCGACAAGCTGCGCGAGGAGCATACCGAAGACGCCCAGTACCGCGATCTGCATTCGCGCTATCTCACACTGATGGAGCGCGCGGGCCCCGGCGATCCGGCCGCGGAAGAAGCGTACTGGGACCTGTTTTCCTACACCTCGCGGAAACTGTCCCGACTCGTGCCGGCGCTGCGCGGATTTCTGGAGCGGCGCGGATTCTCCGACCTTTGCGAGCATGAGGCCACCGCATTTCTGACGGCCGCGCTCTCGCAGGCCCTCTCGGTCATCGAAGACCGAGAAGAGTAGTCCGCACCGTTCCCGGTTCCCCGCTCCCGGTTTCCGCCTTAGTCTCTCGGCCTTACCCGTTCCAGTATCTCGCCCACCACGACCTGCAGCGCCGCCGCTACCGGCACGGCCAGCAGCGCGCCGACCAGACCCAGTAGTTTCGCTCCGATCACCAGCGCCATAATCGTCAGCAGCGGCGAAAGCCCAACCGCGTGCCGCATCACGCGCGGCACAAGAATGTTGCCTTCAGTCTGCTGGATCAGCGTGTACCAGGCAATGGTGAAGATGAGTTTCCACAAAGGCTCGACCCCTGCCAGGGACAGAGCAAGCGCGATGAACACCGCTGGGATCGCGCCCAGAACCGGTCCGATCACTGGGATGAGCTCGGTGACTCCCGCCACGATGCCCAGCAGCACCGCATACGGCATCCCGATGATGGCCATGCCAACGCCGGCGGCCACGCCGATGATAAGACCAAGCAGCAGTTGTCCGCGCAGCCAGGCGCCAAACTTCGCGCCGATCTCCTCAAGGACACCGGCGACCTGCTTCCGTTCCGACCTGGGGAAGAAGGAAAGAAACCCCCGTTTGATCACGGGCCCTTCAACGAGCATGTAGAACCCCAGAATCAGCACCGTAATGAAAGTAGCAATCCCCCCGAGAAACCGGAATGCGACGCCGGCCGCCGGCGCAAAGTAGCGGGTGAGGTTGCTGATCTCCTGCGGCAGGCGCCGCACGAGACCGGCCAGATCTGGGAACCACGTATAGCGGCCTTTCAATTCCTGCAGGAGGATTTCCAGGTGCTCAAGGTTCGCGGGAAGGTTCGAAACAAACCCCTGCGCTTCAATCACCAGCGGGGTCACGATCAGTGTCGTCAGGCCCGCCAGAACCAATAAGAACCCGAGGTAGACGACCGCGATAGCCGCTGTGCGCGACACCCGCAACTGCCGCCGCGTCCCCGGCCGCCGCTCGACGGCATGCACGACCGGCGCGATCCCGGTCGCCAGGATCGCGGAGACGAGGACGATCAAGAGGATTTCGGTGATTTGGACCAGCAGGCGGGCGAGCCCAAGGAGGACCAGCACGGTCGTGACGACGAGCGCGGTCCTGATGACGAGCTCGGTGCGGGCTGACACGCTGGAAGTGATTCTGGTCACGGACGTGTGCCCCTGCGCTGGCGACGGGGAAAACCAGGCGAGTCGAATGGCTCCGCGGGTAGGATTCGAACCTCCAACCGTCGGTCGCTGCGCTCCCTCCTCCGGGGGACTAATCCCCCGGATCGCTCGCGACATCATATGAAGGTCCGGTCGCCAGATCGCGCGCGCTCGCTGCCCCCTTTACCACCTGGGGGAGTACCTCCCCCGCACCCCCCTCAGGGTTGTAGGTTCGAATCCCTTACCAAAAATCAGAATTGCTATGCCGTACCGAAAAGCGTGGCACGGCACAGCAATTCTGGCTCCGCGGGTAGGATTCGAACCTACAACCCTCCGGTTAACAGCCGGACGCTCTACCGTTGAGCTACCGCGGATCGCAACGCTAGCACAAAACGCATTCCTATTCTATCCCTGGGTCGTCTCGTGAACAAGAGAAATTGCATAAACGCGCCCCGGGCGCTTACCGTCTATCAGACAAAAGCATACCAAGGAGGCTATCAGATGGATCGGCAGTTCAGAACGTGGCTTGCGGCGGCCTTAGCCGTCGCGGTTCTTGCGGGGCTCCTCTTTGTGTCCTCCGCGCTGGCCCAGCAGGGGCAGCAGAGACCGACTCGGGAGCAATGTGCTTCAGCGCTACCAAGGGAGACGGTCGCTCCGGTCATCGAGCGGTACCGGGACCGCCTCCGCGCAGCGCGAGAGGCGATGGCAAGAGAGGAGCGTACGCTGCGCAGTCTTCTCATCGCGGACAACACGACGCGGGCGGCGCTTGATGCCCAGATTGCCAGAACCAACGAGACCCGCAATGCGATGGCCCGTGTTCGACTCGACGCGCTCTGGGAACTGCGGTCGGTCATCCCCGCACAGGACCGAGAAGTCGCGCTCCGCTGTGCGGCACGGTTGTTGATGCGACGCCGTTGACGCTCCCGCGTTAGACGGCTGAATCGGGCCGGGACACCCTGGCCCGATTCGTTTCCCCCCGCCGATGGAAACTTCCACAAAGGGATTCACGCGTCTGGCGGCCAATACCGACAGCACTTCCCTGACTGAGAGGTGAATACAGGCATGTGGAGAGCCCGATGGCTCACCTTTGGTGTTGTGGTGCTGCTCGTGATCGCAGGGTGTCAGCAGCGACAGGCTGCACAGGCGCCGAGCGCACCGGTCACGCTTACCATCGAGAGCTGGCGCAACGACGACCTCCCAGTTTGGCAGGACACCATCCTCCCTGCGTTCATGAAACGCTATCCGAACATCAAAGTCGTGTTTGCGCCGACAGCGCCGACTGAGTACAACGCGGCGCTGAATGCGAAGTTGGAAGGCGGGACGGCTGGCGATCTGATTACCTGCCGGCCGTTCGATTTATCACTGGCCTTGTTCAACAAAGGCTTCCTCGCCCCCGTGAACGATCTCTCGGGGATGGAGAACTTCGGTGACGTGGCAAAGAGCGGCTGGATCACCGATGACGGCAGCACGGTCTTCTGCGTCCCGATGGCATCCGTCATCCACGGCTTCATCTACAACGGGAGCATCTTCAAAGAGCTCGGCTTGAGCGAGCCCAAAACGGAGGCAGAGTTCTTCGCCGTCCTGCAGAAGATCAGGCAGGACGGCCGCTACGCGCCGCTGGCGATGGGCACGGCCGACCAGTGGGAAGCCGCCACAATGGGCTTCCAGAACATCGGCCCCAACTACTGGAAGGGAGAAGAGGGACGGCTAGCACTCATCCAGGGCCAGCAGAAGTTCACCGACGCCCAGTACGTGGCCGTCTGGCGCCAGCTGGCTCGGTGGAGACCGTATATGCCCCGCGGCTTCCAGGCTCAGAAGTATCCCGACTCGCAGAACCAGTTCACGCTCGGCAAGGCGGCGATCTACCCGGCAGGCTCCTGGGAGATCTCGCTGTTCCGCCGTCAGGCGCAGTTCGAGCTGGGCGCGTTCACGCCGCCGGCGCCCGCCGGCGCGACGGATTGCTACATCAGCGACCACGTCGATATCGCGATCGGCATGAACGCGAAGACACAGCACCCGCAGGAAGCGCGCACATTCCTGGAGTGGGTGGCCTCACAGGAGTTCGCTGAGCTGTACAGCAACGGTCTGCCAGGTTTCTTCACGCTCTCCAACCACAAGATCACCCTTCAGGATCCACTGGCCCAAACGTTCATCAACTGGCGCGGGCTGTGCAAGACGACGATCCGCAATTCCTACCAGTTGCTCTCGCGCGGCGAGCCAAACCTGGAGAACGAGTTGTGGCGGGTCAGTGCTGAAGTGATCAAGGGCGCCCTGAGACCCGAGCAGGCCGCCCGGCAGATCCAGACCGGCCTGGAGAAGTGGTACAAGCCCAAGCAGTGATGCATCGGAGTGAAGGACACCGGCGGCGGCGCGCCCGCGTCGCCGCCGGCTCCTTTGGTGACGATGCGTAAGCGCCGGCCCTTTCCGACGTACATTCTGGTCTTCCTGCTCCCCGCCGCTGGGATCTACACGCTCTTCATGATCTACCCGCTGATTGACTCTCTGCGCGTGAGTCTGTACGCGCCGGAGGACGGCCGCCGCGCGTTCGCCGGGCTCGCCAATTACGCCCGGCTGCTCACCGATTCCCTCTACGCGCCACGCTTTTGGGCGGCGCTTCGGCACAACTTCGTGTTCTTCGCGGTCCACATGCTTGTGCAGAACCCGATCGGCCTCATCCTGGCGGTGGCCCTCAGCAGCCGCCGGCTGCGCGGCCGCGTCATCTACCGGACGCTGCTGTTCATGCCCACCGTGCTCTCATTTGTCATCGTCGGGTTCATCTGGCAGCTCATCCTCAGCCCGCTGTGGGGCGTGGCCGAGGGCCTGATGCAGGCCGTCGGCGCGGGGGCCTACTTCCGCCCGTGGCTGGGGATGGAAGGACCGGCCTTGGTGACGCTGTCGCTCGTCTCGGTCTGGCAGTTTATCGGCATCCCCATGCTGCTGTTCCACGCCGCGCTGCTCGCCATCCCCGATGAGTTCGTGGAGGCGGCGCGCGTGGACGGGGCCAGCGGCTGGACCACGTTCTGGCGCATCGAGCTGCCGCTGATCTTGCCGACGGTGGGCGTGGTGGCGATCCTCACTTATGTCGGCAACTTCAACGCCTTCGACCTAATCTACACGACGCAGGGGGCGCTGGCCGGCCCGAACTTCTCCACTGACATCCTGGGCACGTTCTTCTACCGCACATTCTTCGGCTTTCAGCTGCAGTTGGGGAACCCCACGATGGGTGCGACGATCGCCGGCGCGATGTTCTACATCATCCTGGTCGGTGTGCTGCTGTACCTGTTCGTCTGGCAGCGGCGGGTCCAGGTGTACGAGTTGTAGCGGAGCGCAGATGGCGCACCTCGTCCTCATCACCTATGCGGTCATCGCCATGCTCCCTGTCCTGTTGATCGTGGCGAACTCCTTCAAGACGCGCGCGGCGATCTTCAGCCAGCCCCACCTCCCACCCTGGCCCGGCACGTTCAGCCTGATCGGCTATCTGACCGTGTTCAGTCGCGGCAACTTCGAGCGATACTTCGCCAACAGCCTGGTCGTGACGTGCGTGGCGATGGCCCTGATCCTGTTGCTGGGGGCCGCAGCGGCGTTCGCGCTCTCCCAGTACCGATTCAAGGGGAACACCTGGGTGGGGCTCTATCTCGCGCTGGGCATCATGATCCCCATTCGTCTGGGGACGGTCAGCATCCTGAACCTCACGTCCGCGCTTGGACTGGTGAACACGCTGTGGGCGCTGATCCTCGTGTACACGGCGCAGGGACTGCCGCTGGCGGTGTTCATCCTGCAGCAGTTCATGCGGCAGGTTCCGCGCGACCTCCTGGACGCGGCCCGCATTGACGGCATGAGCGAGTACCGCATCTTCGGTCTGGTCCTGCCGCTCGTGCGGCCGGCGGTCGCCAGCGTGGCGGTCTTCACGATGGTCCCCATGTGGAACGACCTGTGGTTCCCGCTGATCCTGGCCCCTGGGGAAGCCACAAAGACCGTGACCCTCGGCGCACAGCAGTTCGTGGGGCAGTTCATCAGCGACTGGAACGCGCTGCTCGCCTCGCTCACCCTGGCCATGCTCCCGGTGCTGGCGCTGTACGTATTGCTGTCGCGGCAGTTGCTCCGAGGCCTGACGGCCGGAGCGATCAAGTAGGAGATATACATGCGGGTCGCGATCGTGGGCAGTGGCTCAATGGGCTCGGTACATGCCGACGCCTGGCGGCACACGCCGGCGACGGTCGTCGCATTCGTGACCGCATCCGAGAACGAGCCGGCGAGAACGCTGGCCGCACGGCACGGCGCGCGCCTCGTGACCCGCCTGGAGACGGTCCTCGACGAGGTGGATGTCGTAGACATCTGCACGCCTACGGACCTGCATGTCGACTTCACCATGCAGGCAGCCGCCGCCGGCAGGCACGTCATCTGCGAGAAACCGCTGGCGCTGACCGTTGAGGATGGAGCTCGCATGATCCGGATCGCTCGTGAGCGCGGCATCCAGCTCTTCGTGGCCCATGTCGTGCGGTTCTTCCCTGAGTATCGGATGGCGCGCGACATGGTCATGCGCAGAGAGATCGGCCGGCCTGCGGTGTTGCGGCTATCGCGCTGCGTCTTCCATCCGCGCAAATCGGACAACTGGTTCATCGACCCGGCGCGTTCAGGCGGGATGATGCTGGACCTGATGGTGCACGACTTCGATTACGCACGGTGGGTCGCCGGGGACGTGGTGCGGGTGTTCGCGCGGTCAATCCGCGCCTCATCGCCGGAGGCGCAGGTGGATCACGCGCTGGCGATTCTCACCCACCGCAGCGGCGCGATCTCCCTGGTCGAAGGGTCCTGGGCGTTTCCGTCGCCATCGTTCCGCACGCGCTTTGAGATCGCCGGCTCGGACGGGCTGATCACGTTCGACGGGCCATCGGCGACAGCTATCGAGACCCACCTGCACCGCGAGAACGAAACAGAACGGCATGAGGTCCCGTTGCCGCGCAGCCCCTCGCATGAAAGTCCCTATGCGACACAACTCCGGGCATTCTATGACGCGCTCCACGGCGGGGTCGAGCCGCCGGTGAGAGCGGAGGATGCGCTCGCAGCGGTGCAGATCGCCACCGCCGCGATCGAGTCGGCTCGCCGGAGGATGGCGATTGAGATCGCACCGTCCGCGGAGACGCCGTGACCCGCATCGGCATCCTTAGCTTCGCTCATCATCACGCCGAGGCATACGTCGGGAATCTGCGCGCGATCCAGGACGTCGAGATTATCGGCACCGCAGACGATGATCGTGCGCGCGGGCAGGAGGTCGCGGCACGTTCCGGCCTGCAGCTATTCACCAGCGCTGAGGACCTGCTCCGCCGGCGCCCAGATGGCGTGATCGTCTGCGCGGAAAACGTGCGCCACCGAGCCCTGGTGGAAATGGCCGCGCGCGCCGGCGTCCACGTCCTGTGCGAGAAACCGCTGGCCACCGCTCTCGCGGACGGGAATGCGATGATCGACGCCTGCGCGCGTGCCGCCGTCAACCTGATGATCGCCTTTCCCATGCGCTTCAGCGCGCCATTGCTGGAGATCAAGCGGGTCCTGGACGACGGGCGGCTGGGACGCATCTTCTGCTGCAATGCAACGAATCAGGGACAGAATCCGCGCCGGCACCGGGCCTGGTTCGTGCAGCGGTCACTGGCCGGCGGGGGAGCGGTGACCGACCACACGGTGCACCTCGTGGACGCATTGCGCTGGCTATTGGGAAGCACGATCGAGGAGGTCTACGCGCAGACGAACGAGATCATGCCGTCTGGCGGTGACGTGGAGACGGCAGGACTCCTCTCCCTGCGATTTCGCGACGGATCGTTCGCAGCCATCGACTGCAGTTGGAGCCGGCCGGATTCGTACCCGACCTGGGGCGGGTTGGCGATAGAACTGATCGGCGAGCGGGGAGTGATCGCCGCCGACGCGTTTCGCCAGACGCTGAGCCGGTACCCCGAGCAGTCGCCCCGCGTGCAGTGGCACTACTGGGGTTCAGACGCAAACCAGGCGATGATCGAGGAGTTCATCGCCTCAATCCGAGAGCGCCGCCCGCCCCGGGTCACGGGTGAAGATGGCTACCGGGCGCTCGAAGTGGTCGTCGCTGCCTACGAGTCCGCGCGGGTCGGGCAGCCGGTTCGGATTCCAGCCAAAGGGCAGCCTACGGATGGCTGAACATCGGCCTCACCGTTTTCTTTAGCGTGACTTGTCTTCCCGCTGCCGAGGGCAAGAAATCCTCGAATTTGGCCGGAAACGGGTGCCAGGCACCTGGATTCGGCCAAACTGGTGCCAGGCACCCGGATGGCTGGAAAGACGAGCTTTCCCAGCACGCCGGCCAGTAACCGTCAGGCGAAGGTAACGTCTCCGAGGATGACCTGTCGGCGCGCGCCGGTGGCGGCGGGGAGGTTTGAGGGCGCGCCCCACGCGGTCAGCGCGCCGAACACCGCGAAAGCGATGGCCTCCTTGAAGTCGGGGTCGAGTCCGTACTCGCTGACGATGCGCACAGATGCCGGGGAGACTTCGGCAGCGATCATTTGCACCAGCGTCCTGTTGTGGACGCCACCTCCGCTCAAGATCGCCTCATCGATCTGTCCCAGAAAGCGCCGGTACGCCTCGGCGATGCTGCGGGCCGTCAGCATCGTCACGGTGGCCAGCAGATCTTCCGCGCCCAGCCGGAGTTCGCGCCCGCGATCTGCAACACGCTTCGCATAAGCCTCGCCGAACTTCTCGCGGCCGGTCGTCTTCGGCGGCGGCTGTTTGTAGTATGGGTCCGCCAGCAGTTCTGAAACGAGCCGGTCACTCACGCGCCCACGACCGGCGAGTGTTCCATCTTCGTCCTGGAGCTGCCCGGCGACCAAACGGGTCACGCCGTCAATCAGCATGTTGCCGGGCCCTGTATCAAAGGACACGATCTGCTCCGGGGGGGCGCTTGCGGGGATCCAGGTGACATTGCCGATGCCGCCGAGGTTCTGCGCGGCGCGCGACTTCGCCGCATCGCGGAACACCAGATAATCAAGGTAGGAGACCAGGGGCGCGCCCTGTCCCCCTGCGGCAATGTCTCGGGGGCGAAAGTTGCTGACGACCGGAAAACCCGTCCTCTCGGCGATGACGGCCGCTTCCCCGATCTGGAGGGTGCTGTGGCCTGGAATGTGCCAGATCGTCTGGCCGTGCGAGGCGATGAGATCACAGTCTGCCGGAGACACACCGGCCTGCCGCAGCGCTCCGAGTGCCGCAGCGGCAAACCATTCGGCGAGATCAAAGTTCGCGGCGCAGATGGCCTCTAGCGGGGCATCCGGGCGGCAGAGGTCGAGGATGCGTGCGCGCTCATCCGGCGAAAATTCCCGGGTCAGCGCCGCGACCGTGCGCACGTCCACGCCGCTGGACCGCCGGGAGACGTCGACGACGGCGGCGTCGATCCCATCGACGGAGGTCCCAGAGATCAGTCCGATGACGCGGAGTGGACTCTTTGTAGTAGGCCAGGTCGTCATTGCGCAAGTGCAGCACGAACGAACCCGCCGGCGCGGGCGAGGCGCTGCTGCGCCGCCGGGAGGTCGCAGCCGAGTACAGCCATGAGGATGGCAGGCTTGACCCGATTGCCCGCCGCCTCCAACACCTTCGCCGCGTCACCGAGAGGAATCGACGCCGCCTCCGCCACGATGCGCCGCGCCCGGTCCAGCAGTTTCCGGTTCGCTGGTCGGACATCGACCATCAGGTTGCTGTAGACTTTGCCGAGACGCACCATCGCCGCAGTGCTGATCATGTTCAGCACCATCTTCTGAGCCGTGCCGGCCTTCATCCGTGTTGATCCGGTGAGCACCTCCGGACCGACCACCGAGACGATCGCGACGTCCACTATGCCTGTCATCGGCGCATCGGGGTTGCAGCAGATCCCCACGGTCGCCGCGCCGGCGTTCCGCGCCGCCTGCAGCGCGCCGATGACGTAGGGCGTCCTGCCGCTCGCCGCAAGACCGATGACCACATCTAGCCGGCTGATCTTCTTTGCGGTGAGATCGCGCGCGCCCAGTCCGGCATCGTCTTCCAGCCCCGAGGCAGCATCGACCGAGGATGACGAACTGCCCGCCATGATCGTCTGCACGAGCCGCGGATCCGTGCTGAACGTCGGCGTCCACTCTGCCGCATCGAGCGACGCGATCCGTCCGCTGGTGCCGGCGCCCACATAGAAAATGCGGCCGCCCGATCTGATGCGCTCAGCGACGAGCTCGACGGCTCTGGCAATCTCCGGCAGCGCCGCCCGCACCGCCGGCGCCACTCCGGCGTCCTCGTCGTTCATGAGCGCGAGCACCTC
>JACPRY010000105.1 GCA_016193565.1 Armatimonadota bacterium | reverse complement strand
CCTGGACTACATTCTCACATCCCGGCTGTGCGACTGCATCGACGTCTCTCTGAAGTATCGTCAGGTACGCCGGGAAATCTGGCTGGAGATTGGCCTCTCTGCATTCCCCCAAAGTCGACTTCAGCTGGGGCTCCCCGGCTCGCCCTAGCCTTCAGAAACCACCCCATGCAGCGGCGTCCAGTTGAAAGCCCACGAGTCCGATTCTATGATTATCCGAGATTACGCTTGCCCAACTGGAGGAATCCATGCCAACAAGACTCACCGTCACCGAGGCGGTCAAGAATTTCTCTGAAATTCTCGGGCGAGTGCGCATCAAAGGCGAGAGATTCCTCCTGGTCAAGGGTGGCAAGCCTATCGCAGAGTTGGGGCCCACGGATGCGGCGGCTCCGGCCCGCCTGAGTGAGCTGCCGGCCATGCTCGATGCATATTCGGCAGGGCCTACTCGGACGAGGGCACCAGGCTCCTCTGGCTGCTCGCCCTGAGCACGCTGCCCCTCACCGTGAACTTCCTGTACTTCAGCGTGCGGCGGGTCCAGCAGCGCATGGCGGGAGTGATCGCGAGCACGCTGTGGATCCTGATCGTGACGCTGGGGCTCAGCGTGCTCCTGCTGCCGAGGATCGGCCTGCTTGGTGCCGGCGTGGCCTGGTTTGCTGCTCAGGTCTCACTTGCTGTGGTTGTTCTCGGGCGGTTCGTTATCAATCGTTGACTGTGCAGCGAAGGCGGAACTCCGAAGATTACGGCTCATCGCGCCGGACGTGTAGGCGATCGAAGTCTTCGTCATAGGAGTAGATTCGCCTGATTTGCCGTCTTCGGATCTCGGCAGCATGATAGGCGTCGACGAAGTCCACGTTGTACTGGGCGAATGACGCCACGGCGTCTCGTAGCGTTCCTTTGTGGGGAATTCTTACCGACCGCATCTCCAGGATCTGCTCCAGGGTGCCCGCGATGTCCTCCCGGGGGCGCCTGTAGTACGAGCGAAGGGTCCAGGCGAGTTCGGCCAGGACCAGGCTGCTGAGATGCAGCTCCAGTTCCCCGCGCTGGGCGCGCTCGAAGAGAGCCCTGCACTTCTGTGCCTTCTCCGGATCGTCGCCTGTCAGGAAGCGCAGGAAGACATTTGTGTCGACGAATACCCGCTCCCGCTTTTCTCTAGCCACGGCGCCGCCCTGCTATCCTACGGGCCACGTCTTTGGCCACGCGGCGCCGGACCTGCTTCCAGGACTCCGGCCGTCGGCTGGGAGGGATTGATGCGAATCGCGAAAGGAAACTTCGCTGCACGGGACGCAGGACGGCCTCGCCTCTTTTCACCTCAAATTCCACGATGTCGGCGTCGCCGATTCCGAGCTGGTCCCGCACCGGCTTCGGGATCGTCACCTGTCCCTTGGTCGTGACAATGGCTCTCGAATTCATACTCGAAATCACATCCTTACCTATAATCGATGTAAGGATAGCATAGGACCCATGGCTGCCCGCGTCAATGGGAGCCAGTCGCCCTGTGAATCTGGATGGTTTCAGGGGGCTTCCTGAGTAGTCAAATGGGCGGGGGCCGTTTTCCTGGACAGGGATGGCGTGCTCAACCGGGCGCCCATCCGCGGGGGCCGTCCGCTATCGCCATCTCGTCTCGAGGAGGTGGAGTTGCTGCGGCATGCTGCTGGCCGCGGCCATTCCGTATAATGTGTCACAGACGTCGAGGGCCGGGTTTCGACGGGGTCTGCCTCTTCGGGAGGGGACGCAATGACCATCGCAACTGAACACCACTACATCGTTCGGGACGACAGCATCCTCCATGGGGAGCCCATCATCGGAGGCACTCGGACCCCGGTGCGCGCTATCGTGGAGCTGTGGCGCCTGGGGGTTACACCAGAAGAGATTCCTGCGCATCTTCCCCATCTCACCCTTGCGCAGGTGTTTGACGCGTTGAGCTACTACGCAGACCACCAGGCCGAGATCCAGGCCTACATCAACCGCAACCAGGTTCCCGACGACCTGACCCATCCGGCTGCGCGCCCGGATGCCTAAAGCTCCTCCGCCAGGCGGCCGGAATCCTCAGATCGGTACCAGCCCCAGGCTGACCTTCAGGGCTTCGTCCAGCCGCTTGATCGTCTCCGGACCGAGAGTTCCCCAGCGCTCGATCATGCGCCGCTTGTCGATGGTGCGAATCTGGTTGAGCAGGACCGCAGAATCTTTCTTCAATCCGCCCTCCGGGGCCCGCACCCGCACTTCCGTGGGGTATTGCTTGGGGCCGAGCGCAGTGGTCACGGCCGCAACGATGACCACCGGGCTGTACTCGTTCGCCACGTCGTTTTGGATAATGACAACCGGCCGGGTCTTTCCCTGCTCCGATCCGATGACCGGATCCAGGTTGGCCAACCAGACGTCGCCGCGCCTATGAGTGCGCACGGGGCTCCCTTCAGGCTTCGATCTGATCGGTGGCCTCCTGCTCGGCGGCGAAGAACTCTTCAGCCACCTTGCGGTCCTGAGCCGCCCGCGCTTGGTACTGGTCCTTGAGACGCTCTCTGAGGACGGCCCGCTCTTCTTCGGCCAGCCGCGCTGCCGTCGCCTCGGCGACGTACTCGCTGATCTTGCGCCCGGAGACACGCGCGCGCAGCCTGGCCCACAACTCCTCGGGCAGCGTCAAGTTCACCCTGTGCTTCGCCATGGCTTCTCGACCCTTTCCCACACTATCATACACGGATGATCCTGCATAAATTATACAGCATGTTGGCCTTACTGTTGGGTTCAGAACTTGTGCCGATCTCACTCTCGTATTCGCGGCGAGCCGTCTTCCTCGACAGGGATGGCGTGCTCAACCGAGCACCCGTACGCGGGGGCCGCCCGCTATCACCATCTCGTCTCGAGGAGGTGGAGCTGTTGCCGGGCGTGCCTGAGGCGTGCGCCAGGCTCCACGACGGTGGGTTCCGCCTCATCGTT
>JACPRY010000150.1 GCA_016193565.1 Armatimonadota bacterium | reverse complement strand
CCGTCGGCCTCCCCCGATCTGCGCGGCCCGGTGATGCACGAGACGTAGCTGCTCATCCGCTGGCCGGTCGCGCTGCGCGGCAGCAGCGTCAGGAAGGCGCCGAGGTCGCTCAAGCGGGGAATGACCTTCTCGATGCCCATCACCGCGATGTGCATGCGTGGCAGCGTCATGCACAGGCGGGCGTTGCCCTCGTTTTCGACGACGACGACCGTCCCGGTCTCGGCGACGGCGAAGTTTACGCCGCTGATCCCCACGTCGGCGTCGAGAAACCGCCTGCGCAGCGCGTCACGGGCCACATGCGTCAGCTGCTCGGCACTGTCGTAGCGAGGCACGCCAAGCTTCTCCGACAGCAGCGCTGAGATGGCCTCTTTCGATTTGTGCACTATAGGCGCGATGAGGTGTGCCGGAGGCTCGCCGGCCAGCTGCAACACATACTCGCCCAGATCCGTTTCCGTGACCTCACAGCCGGCGTGCTCGAGCGCCTCATTCAGGTCGATCTCTTCGGTCGTCATCGACTTGCTCTTGACGACCCGGCGCCCCCGCGAGGTCGCGAGCTGCACGATGAGCCGGCGCGCCTCTTCAGCATCCTGGACCCAGTGCATGATGCCACCGGCGGCCTCGACCTTTTGCTCCAACTGCTCGAGATACCGATTGAGATGCGCCAGCGTGTGGGCTTTGACGTCGTGAGCGTACTGCCGCAGCGCCTGCCAGTCGGAGATCTCCCCGACCACGTCGCGCTGCAGGACGCGAAAGCGTACCATCGCTGTCCGCAATGCCGACTGCAAGAAAGAGTCAGCGAGCGCCTGCTCGGAGTTCTTCTCAAAATCAATTCGTGTAGACGCAGTCATTGAGACGCCAGTATCTCAGCCAGATGGAGAGTCCTGATGGAGCTTTCCTTTCGCCGGAGTCCCCCGTCGATGTGCATCAGGCAGCTCGCGTCCGTGGCTGTGACGAACTCCGCACCCGATGCCTCAATCGCCTTGATTTTCGCGTCGAGCATCGCCCCTGACAGGGCCGCGAACTTCACGGCGAACATGCCGCCGAAACCGCAGCACTCTTCCAGACCCCGCAGCGGCCGCAACTCGAGGTCCCGGACTTGTGACAACAACTGCACCGGCTGATCCCGGACGCCGAGCCCGCGCAGTCCATGGCAGGAGGCGTGGTAGGTGACCCGATGATGAAACCGGGCCCCCACATCAGCACGGCCGAGGACGTTGATGAGGAATTCGCTCAGTTCGTACGTCCGGTGGCCCACGCGGCGCGCGCGCTCCACCTGGACCGCGTCCTCGCGGAACAGGACGGGATAGAATTCGCGCACCATCGCGCCGCAGGAGCCACTCGGCACCACCACGGCATCCGCCTGCTCGAAGATGTCGAGATGGCGTCGCGCCAGCGTGCGCGACTCCGGCCAGAACCCGTCGTTGAACGCGATCTGGCCGCAGCAGGTCTGGTCAGACGCGAACTCGACGTCGACGCCGCAGCGGCGCAGGACGGCGACCGTCGCCTCGGCCACACTCGGAAAGAGTTGATCCACGAGACAAGTTACAAAGAGGGAAACTCGCATCTGCCTAGTGATTCGTGATTGGTGATTCGTCACTACAGGTTTGCTTTTCCGAATCACGAGTCACGAGTCACGAGTCACGAATCACACTTGTTTGTGCGCGACTTCCGCCATCACGGGTGCGGTCTGCACCTCCCGGAGGAACCGGGCCGCCTCCTCCGGCACGACGGGATTGATGTAGAATCCGGACCCCCACTCGAAACCAGCCACGCGCGTGAGGCTCGGGATGATCTCCACGTGCCAGTGGTATGCGTGACGAGAGTCCCGCTTATACGGCAGCGTGTGAATGATGAAGTTGTAGGGCGGATTCTGCAGGCACGCATCGAGGCGTTTGAGGGTTTCCCCCAGCGCCTGCGCGAACGAGAACTCCGACCCCGATTCCATTTCTCCGAAGTCCGCTTGATGTTGTTTTGGTAGAATCAGTGTCTCGAATGGAAATCGCGACGCGTACGGCGCCAGGACTGTGAAACGGTCGTTCTCGAATATGAGCCGCTCCTTCGCTTCCATTTCCTGTTGGGCCATCGTGCAGTAGATGCAGGCCCCTTCACGGCTATAGAACAATTCTGCCGCTTCAAGCTCCTCGGCGGCGTGCTTGGGAATGATCGGCAGCGCGATGAGCTGCGAGTGCGGATGGAACAGCGACGCGCCGGCGCGGCGCCGGTGGTTGCGGAAGAGCAGCACGTACTCGAACCGCGTATCCCCCCGCAGGTCGCGGTACCGCTGAAGGTAGGCGCGGACGACGTCGGCGACGTGCTCGGTCGGAAGCAGCCCGAGATGGGTGTGGTGGTCAGTCGTCTCGATGATGACCTCGTGGGCCCCGACCCCATCCATCCGCGTAAAGATCCCAGTCTTCGTCCGATCGGTGGCACCTTCAATGCGCAGCGCGGGAAATTTGTTGGAAACGACGCGAACCCGCCACCCCGGTCCATTTGGTCCCGTCCCCGGCGCACGGATCGCGTAGATCTCCGGCGGCGTCTGCTGCTCACGTCCCTCACAGAAGGGGCACTTCTCGAGATCACTGGGTTCCTGCCGTTCGGCCGGGAAGTCCGTCGGCCGCGCCGCCCGCTCCGTCGCGATGATTACCCACCGGCGGGTCATCGGATCTTTACGCAGTTCAGGCACTACGTCACCTCCACAGGTCGAACGATATTCGCGCCTTCGTCACGCTCCCCTACCCCTTGGGTATAGGGGCCGCTTTGGCCCGCGCCCGTTCGTAGAGAGTGAGGTACTTTCGTGCGGAGCGGGCCCAGGAGAAATCTGCCCGCATGCCCGTCTGTTGAAGTCGCTGCCAGGTGTGCTGATCCTTGAACGTCGCGAGTGCGCGGCGCACCGCCCTCAGCAACGCCTGCGGCGCGTATTCGTCGAACACGAACCCGTTGGCGGCGCCGTCTCTCAGTGTCTGCGGCGTGAGATCGACAATCGAGTCCGCCAGCCCGCCGGTGCGCCGGACGACCGGGACGGTCCCATAGCGCAAACTGTAGAGCTGGTTCAGCCCCGAAGGCTCGTAGCGCGACGGCATGAGGAACAGATCTGCTCCCGCCTCGATCTGGTGCGCCAGCGTATTGTCAAACGCCAGGCGCACCCCGACCTGCTGCGGATGGCGCGCCGCGAGCGATTCGAACAGTTGGTGATAGTGAGGATCGCCCGTCCCGAGCAGCACGAACTGCACGCCGGCCCGCAGGAGCTCTTCGATGACTGCGGCCACCAGATCCAATCCCTTCTGATCGGCGAGGCGTGTGACCATGCCGGGGAGTGGGACGTTTGCCACCGCAGAAAGATTGAACGTCCGCTGCAGCTGCGCTTTGCACGTGCGCTTCCCTGACAGATCGCCCGCGGCGTAGGTCGCGGCGATCAACCGGTCATTCGATGGATCCCAAGTCGCGTAGTCTACACCGTTGAGGATGCCAAACAGATCCGCCCGCCGGTCCCGGAGCACCCCGTCGAGGCCCGCGCCGAACTCTTCAGTCTGAATCTCGCGCGCATAGGTCTCGCTGACCGTGTTGAGCGTGTCTGCGAAGATCAGCCCACCCTTCAAGACATTCACCTTGCTCCAGAACTCCAGCCCCCGGGGCGTGAACAGCGACGGCGGGAGGCCCGTCACCGGATACTCCTCGGCCGCAAACAATCCCTGGTATGCCAGATTGTGGATGGTGAGCAGCGTCGGGACGCGGCGCGTCTCCTCTGCCATCATGAGCACCGGGATCAGCGCGGTCTGCCAGTCGTTGCAGTGGAGGACGTCCGGCTGCCAGGGCTCTCGGCGGAGCCAGGCGAGGACCGCGCGGCAGAGGAAGGTGAAGCGGCGCAGGTTGTCGGGATAATCGCGGCCGCCCTCCCCGTACAATCCCTCGCGATCAAACCACTCCGGCTGGTCCACGAGCCAGACCGGAACCAGCGATCCGTCGATCGCCGTTTCAAAGATCGTCCCGGTCGCCGCATCGCCGCCGACGTTGACCGTGACCGCACCGCTCGGGCGCAGTCCGTCCAGCGGAATCGACCGGTACCGCGGCAGCATGAGGCGGACCTCGCAACCCTGCTCGGCCAGCGCAGGCGGGAGCGCGCCGGCGACATCGGCGAGGCCGCCGGTCTTGGCAAACGGGACGGCTTCAGATGCGCAGTACAGAATTTTCATGGCCACGAGTCACGGGAGGAGCGCAAGATAGATGTCATTCACGTTGGTATTCGTCGGTCCGGTAATGATGAGATCGGACAGCGCTGCAAAGAATGGGTACGCGTCGTTGTCGTCGAGCGCGCGCTGCGGATCGAGCCCGCCGGCCCTGGCCCGTGCGGCGGTCGTCTCGTCGACCAACGCGCCGGCCGCGTCGGTCGGACCGTCGGTGCCGTCCGTGCCGAAGGCGGCGAGTACGGTGAGGGGGTGATCCGACATGCTCAGAGCCGCTGCAAGCGCGAACTCCTGGCAGCGGCCACCCCGGCCTGAACCTCGCACGGTGACGGTCGTCTCGCCTCCAGCAAGCACGCACGCCGGCCGCATTCCACCCGGAATCCGCCGGGCGCGATCCGCGAATTCCCGCGCGGCCGTGCGCGCCTCGCCCGTCACGGCCGGGAGCACCACCGTGTGAAATCCCGAGGCGCGTGCAGCGGCCCCCGCGGCCTCCACCGCGGCCTCGTTGCCGCCGATGATCACAGTGTGGATCCGGTCAAAAATCTCATCTCCTGGTTTGGGCGTCTCAGGCACGAGTCCATCTGCGCCCCGTCTCAGGTAATCGGCTGCGGTCCGCGGCACTTCTGAGACCAGCCCGTACCGGTTGAGCACTTCCAGTGCATCCGCAAACGTCGTGGGATCTGGTACCGCCGGCCCAGATGCGATCGCATCGAGTGGATTGCCTAACACATCAGAAAGAATCAGCACGGCCATCTGCGCCGGCGCCGCCACGCTGGCCAGCTGGCCTCCCTTGATTTTCGACAGGTGCTTGCGGACCGTGTTGATCTCCTGGATGTCGGCGCCGGACTTCAGCAGCAGTTCCGTGACCTTCGCCTTATCGTCGAGCGGGAGCCCATCCACAGGCGCCGGCAAGAGCGCCGATCCGCCGCCCGAGATCACGCAGATGATGAGGTCGTCGGAAGAGGCCTGTCCCACGAGGTCGAGTATCCGCTCCGCGCCGCGCCGTCCGGCTTCATCGGGAATTGGATGGCCCGCCTCGACAAGCGACACCTTCCGCAGCGTGACGGTGTACCCGTACTTCACGTTGACGACCCCCGCGGTGATCCGGTCGCCGATCAACTCCTCCAGCGCCTTGACCATCGGCGCAGACGCCTTTCCCGCGCCGATGATGAAGATCCGGCGAATCCGCGCGAGCGCATAAGTCCGGTCGCCGATGCTGAGCGAGGTCCCCGTCATAGTCACGTGCCGCCTGACGGCTGCGGCCGGATCCACGGCGCGGACTGCGGCCTCGAGAATGGCCGCGGCCTGGCGACGCAATGCTTCGTTGGGTTTGTTCCGGAAAAGTCGCTCGTCGACGAACACTAATAACGCCCCAGGTGACTCGTGACTAGTGACTCGTGACTCGCAGGTGCGTCATTGGGGATCACCTGTTGTTCCGAGTCACGAGTCACGAATCACGAATCACTGGAGTTCGTAGGTCCTGCTCGTGCCGTTGGGCCGGACGGCGTCGACGGCAACATGCGTGATGCCTTCGCGATCGAGCGCCCACTGGACCGTATCGCGCGCCAGCGGGGTGAGGTTGTTGATCTCGCTGAGGTGCACGAGCACGGCGGTGCGGAGGCGGCCCTCTGCGGCCCCGACAACCGCCGACGCGGCGGCATCGTTCGACAAGTGCCCCGTCGTGCTGAGGATGCGGTTCTTCAGGAACCACGGATACGGGCTGACCGACAGCAGCCGGAGGTCGTAGTTCGCCTCGAGGATCAGCAGGTCGGCGCCGCGCGCACGTGCGACGATCTCGTCACCCGTCGAGCCGAGGTCGGTGGCGATCACAACGCTCGATCCGTTCCGGCTGATGGTGAAGCCGACCGGTTCTGCGGCGTCGTGTGGAAGCGGGAACGCGTCGATCGTCAGCGACCCCACGGCAAACGGCCGCCCGGTCGCAAAGCGTTCCACCGGCGTCTCGGCGAGGGCGGCCGCGGACGCCGCGAGCGTGCCCTCGTTGGCCAGGACCGGACATCGCGCCATCCGGCTGAGCGCCGCCGCGCCCTTCGCGTGATCGTCGTGCTCATGGGTCAGCAGGACCGCCGTGAGGTCGGGCGGACGGATCGACAAAGACGCCAGTTCGCGGACGATCATCTCTACCGGCAGCCCCGCGTCCACGATCAATCGCACGTCGCCGGCGTCGAGGAAGATGGCATTGCCGCTGCTGCCGCTGCGGAGGATGCGAACGCGGAGGGGTGTGAGCACAGGTCCGTCCAAGGAGTGCATCGATTTGTAGAGTCTGTTCGTTGTTCTGACCCTGCAAGATCAAGTCCTGCGGTACCGGGGCCTCACGGGCCGATCGGGTTCTCCGGCATGAGCAGCAGGATCCGGTGCTCGAGGAGCGCGGCCGCCGTGCGCAGCATGTCCATCCACGCGGCGGGCGCCGCCGGGATCGATGCGACCTTGGGCGGCCGCACCGTCACGACCGGCACATCCACATCCTCGCGAATTCCGGCCAACTGCTTCGCCTTGCGGACTGCGGATTCAAAATCACCGATCTCATCGACGAGCCCATGCGTCATTGCCTGCCGCCCCGTCCAGACCCGGCCGCGCGCAATGTGCTCTACCTCCTGTACTGTCTTGCGCCGGCCTGACGCGACACGCATTTTGAACTGCCCATAGACCTGGTGCATCCATGCCACCATCCGGTTCCACTCGACCTCGGAATACGGCACGAATCCCGAGGGCATCGTCGCAGTCTCGCCGCGCGCGATCACCTCGCGGCGGAGCCCACCGCGGGCGAACAGGCCCTGCAGGTTGAACTTGCCGGACACCACCCCAATCGACCCGGTCAGTGTTGTCGCGCCCGCCACGATGTGGCGCGCACCGCAGGAGACGTAGTAGCCCCCGGAGCCGGCGACGTTGCCCATGTACACCACCACGGGTTTGGTCTGCTGCACCCTGGTCACTTCGCGCCAGATCATGTCGGACGCGACCGCTGAACCGCCCGGTGAGTCGACATGGAACACAACGGCTTTGATCTGGCTCGACCGCTCCGCGGCGCGAAACGCCCTGGCCACCGTCTCGTGTCCGGCAATACTCGAGCCAAACAGCGGCAGTGGCAGAGGGAACTCCCGGCTCTCGCCGGTGGCGATTGCACCGAGCAGCTCCACGACGCCGACCGCCTGGCGCTGCAACGCGGTGAAGCGATAGGGACGCCGGACGCGCGACCGCGCCTGCGGCCAGGGCACGATTCGGGCCGCCCGGTCAGGCGTGCCGAGAAGCCTCGGGATCTCATCCTCAAATGCCAGCATGTCCACCAGGCGGCGGGCTTTCGCCTCGGCGGCAGGGACGATCCCCAGATCGATCGCCGCCCGCACAGCTTCTGCGCCGGTGCCCCGCGCGTCGGCGATCGCCGCGACGAGATCGTCGAAGACGCTGTCCAGGAGTGAAGCGACCATCTCCCGCTGCGGGGTCGGCATTTCCGAATGTAGGAACCGGTTCGCCGCCGTCTTGTACTCGGCGATGTGGTGAAACTGCGGAAGCACACCGATCCGGTCGAGCGCGCTGCGCAGGAACGTGGCTTCGGTTCGCGGTCCGAACAGCCATAGTCCCGCGCTCTCCGGGAGCACGATCGTATCCGCTGCACTCGCAAGATAGTAGGACAACAGGTTGGCGCCCTCTCCGGCTGTCACCAGGTAGGCGACCAGCCGCTTCCCCGAGCGACGGAACGCGGCCAGCGCGTCCCGCAGGCTTTCCAGCGAGACGGGGCCGGCCCGGAGGTCGCCGATCTTGAGAACGGCGCCTTTCACTCTGGCATCACCGGCCAGCACCCGCAGGCGCTCCCGCCACTCCTCCAGACTGTCCTGCGGCTGCGCCGCCATGGGCCCCGCGAGCAGGCGCTGCAGCAGTCCGGGCCGGGGCTGCCTGCGCTCAGGAAGCGTGCCGTGCACCTGAAGCACGACGAACTCCGGGGCGGGCAGCACTGCCGCTATCAGATTGCGGATCAGCCGCACCAGATTCGTAACGACATCGACGACAAGCGCCAGCGGATTCATAGCAACCTCCACTCTCGCGTTACCGCGTTCTCGCGTTACCGCGTTACCGAGTCACTCATATCCAAGTTCTTCAAGCCGCTCTTCATCGATCCCAAAGTGATGGGCGACTTCGTGGACC
This sequence comes from Armatimonadota bacterium, assembly GCA_016193565.1. GTDB lineage: Bacteria > Sysuimicrobiota > Sysuimicrobiia > Sysuimicrobiales > Kaftiobacteriaceae > JACPRY01. Next base: position 1,288 of record JACPRY010000150.1, on the reverse strand, counting down.
ACCGTCTTGCGAATTTCCTCCTCAATCTCACGGTCAGTCTCGCATGCGTCCTCGAGCGGCCCCTGAAAGATGGTGATCTTGTCAGGCAGCATCGGATCCACCGTGATGCCTCGCTCGATAAGCGGTGTGCCCTCATAGAGTCCGAAGAGCAGTTCGTCAGGCGCCATCCCGAGCGCCACCAGCTGCTCATCGGTGGGCCAGTCCTCGATCACGACGTCCACGTTCTGCATGCGCTCACGGATGAGGTCGGGGATGCTTTCGAGGGCTTTCAGCACCAGGACCTCAAACTTCCGCCGGGAAAGTCGCATCGGCGCTCATGCTATTCCGAATCGTCGCAATCTTCCCCTGCGCTGGGCTGGACAGACCCAGTATCATAACTACAGGGCATAAGGCTTAGGGCTTGGTCAATACAAAGAATTTCACTTTCATGAAGATTGAGCTGCTGTACTGGGAAGAGTGTCCATCCTACGGCGAGACCTTGACGCGCCTGCGTGAGGCGCTGCGGGAGGAAGGTCTCGACGCCGGGGTGGAGATGGTCCACGTCGGGACGGACAAACAAGCCGTGGCACTGCACTTTCCCGGCTCGCCGACGATCCGCATGGACGGGAGGGATCTCTTTCCGGCTTCTGACGCGGTGGTCGGACTGACCTGCCGCGTGTATCACACCGGCGACGGACGCGTCAGCCCGCTGCCAAGCAAGGAAATGATTCGACAGGCGCTTAGAAGACACGTCCACAGCCGCAAAGGAGGCTAACGATGGCACCACTCACCCTGGAATCACAGTTGATCCCGTTCTCCCTGATGGGGACCGACGGCAGGACGCACACGTCCGATGAGTACCGCCAGGCGAAGGTCTTCGGCATGATCTTCACCTGCAATCACTGTCCGTATGCCCGAGCGTGGGAACACCGCCTCATCGAGGCGCAGCGGGCCTATGCCGGATCCGGCGTGCAGTTTGTGCTCATCAACTCAAATGATCCGGCGAAATACCCGGACGACGGCTTCGAGCAGATGCAGCGCCGCGCCAAGGAGAAAGCGTATCCCTTCCCCTACCTGTTTGACGAGACCCAGGAGATCGCGAGGGCGTACGGCGCCACCCGCACGCCGGAGATCTTCCTGTTCGACGCCGACCGCGTGCTGCGGTATCACGGCGCCCCGGACGACAATTACGAGGACCCCACCGCGGTGACCCGCCACCACCTGCGCGAGGCCGTGGGGGCGTTGCTCGCGGGCCGCAGGCCTGAGATCACCGAGACCAGACCCGTCGGGTGCACGATCAAGTGGAAGT
>JACPRY010000149.1 GCA_016193565.1 Armatimonadota bacterium | reverse complement strand
GTCGCCGTCGCCGACTTTGAAGATATCAGTCTGGACAGCGGCGTCATCCCCTCGGACCGGATGAGTGAGGTGCTCCAGGCGCTGCTGCAGCGGCAGGCTGGAGGCCGGCTGCGGGTAATCTCCGGGGAAGCCGTTCGAGCTGCGCTGCGGAGCCGGGGGTACACGCCCGGTGACCTGGTCTCACCGTCGCGTGCCGCCGAGGTGGCCGGTATGGTGGGGGCAAACTGGCTGGTGACCGGGCGGTGGACGCACCTCCGGGTCGTGAGCATCAGCGTCCCCGAAGGGCCGGGCACGCCGCCGACACGTCAGGGTGATGCCTTCGCCTACGCGGTGATCGAGATTCGTGTGTTCGACGCGTCAGCGAGACGCGTGCTCTTCCGGGACTCGTTCACAGGTCACGCGAACGGAGGAGACTATAATAGTCTGCTCTTCGCCGCAACTGAGGCACTGTACTTTGCGGCGATCCAGATTACCCGTTTGTGATTGACAGCCGGACAACGGCTGTGCTAGAGTCACGCACCAGAGCCCCTTTAAACCGGTCCAGCGAGGCCGGAAAGGCGAATGAAACAGGGAACGGGGAACAGGGAACAGGGAACGGTAACTGAGCTGCAGGCGTATGGGGCAGAGGAGTTCTCTCCTCTGCCTCTTTCATTTCGTGCGTTCTTCCCGTTCCCCGTTCCCGGTTCCCCGTTCCCCGTTCCCGGTTCCCCGTTCCCGGCGAGGCCGAGATGCGCCATCTGCTGAGTCTGCGTGAACTCTCCGCTGAAGAGATCGAAACACTTCTGGACGCCGCCAACGCTTACGCGGAGCATTCGGGCCTGGCGGCGCCGGCGCTGCGGGGACGGACCGTGGCCACGCTCTTCTATGAACCGAGCACGCGGACCGAGATCTCCTTTGAACTCGCCGCAAAGCGGCTGAGCGCTGATGTGGTGCGGTGCGATGTGGACCGCAGCAGCGTCTGCAAGGGAGAGTCGCTGCTGGACACCGTGCGCACGCTCGAGGCCCTCGGCGCGGACGCCATCATCATCCGGCACAGCGCGGCGGGCGCTCCGCATCTCGCCAGCACGGTCCTCCAGGCGGCCGTGGTCAACGCCGGCGACGGCATGCACGAGCACCCGACGCAGGGCCTGCTGGACCTCCTTACCGTTCGCCAGCGTCTGGGCCGGATCGCTGGACTCCGGATTGCCATCGTCGGCGATATCCGTCACTCGCGCGTGGCGCGATCGGCGGCATGGGGATTCAGCAGACTCGGCGCTAAGGTCACGTTGGTCGGCCCTGCGACGTTGCTGCCACCCGATCCGGAGGCGCTGCCCGCGCGCTGCACGACCTCCGTGGAAGACGGCTTGAGGGGCGCGGACGTGGTCATGGTGCTGCGCATGCAGTTAGAACGTCAGGCGGGTGGCGACGTCCCATCTGTTCGCGAGTATGCGGCCGCCTACGGGCTTACTGAGCAGCTCCTCGCAAAAAGCGCGCCCGGCGCGATCGTCATGCATCCCGGGCCGGTAAACCCCGGAATTGAAGTGCGCGACGAGGTGGCGTCCGGGCCGCGCTCGGTCATTGCGCAGCAGGTCACCAACGGCATCTTCGTGCGGATGGCGGCGCTCGTGTGGGCGCTCGAACGCGAACTACCGTTTGTCGATAGTCGTTCGTCGTTTGTCGATACAGGTACACGACCAACGACAAACGGCCAGTTCGTTCGGGAGCGCAGTGCAGTCCCGGCCAGCGCTGCAGATACGGAATGACCATGAATGTGCTCATCAGAGGAGGTCGTGTGATCGACCCGTCCGCCGGTCTGGATCGCGCCGCAGATGTGCTGATCGTTGATGGGCGGATCGCCGCCGTCGAGAGCCATCTCGATGCGCGCGCCGATGTGCCCGTGATCGATGCCGCCGGCATGATCGTGGCTCCGGGACTCGTGGACATGCACGTGCACTTCCGTGATCCCGGACAGACCCACAAAGAAGACATCACCTCCGGAGCGGAGGCGGCCGCCCGCGGTGGATTCACGGCCGTCGCCTGCATGCCCAACACCCTGCCGCCGATCGATCATCCCACCGTGGTCGAATACGTGAAGAGCCGCGCCCGCTCCGCCGCGTGCCGTGTATATCCGATCGCGGCGGTGAGCAAGGGGCAAGTGGGACAGGAGCTCGCACCGATTGCAGGGCTGGCCGCCTCCGGCGCCGTCGCCCTGTCTGATGACGGCGTGCCGGTGGCCAGTGCGGGGCTGCTTCGCCGGGCGATGTCCTATGCCTCGATGTTTGATCTGCCGGTCATCGAGCACTGCGAGGATCTCACCTTATCAGAGGGCGGGGTCATGCACGAGGGAGCGTGGTCCACGGTGCTCGGACTGCGCGGCATCCCCGCCGCGAGCGAAGAGGCGGTCGTCGCGCGCGACCTGCTGCTGGCGGAAGTCACAGGCGCCCGGCTGCACGTCGCGCACGTCAGCAGCGCCGGCAGCGTGCGGATGATCCGCGAAGCGAAGCGCCGCGGCGTCACGGTCACCGCAGAGGTGACGCCGCACCATTTGGTGCTCACGGACGAGTCCGTACAGGGCTTCGACGCCGCGTTCAAAATGAACCCACCGCTGCGCACGCCGGCCGACGTCGAGGCCGTGCGCGAAGGGCTGCTGGATGGAACGATCGACGCGATCGCCACCGACCACGCGCCGCACGCGCCCGAGGAGAAGATGGTGGAATTCGACGCCGCGCCGTTCGGAGTCATCGGGCTGGAGACCGCATTGGGCGTCGTCTGGACGGCACTCGTGCAGACCGGCGCGCTCACACCCGCGGACGCGATCATGAAGCTGAGCACGGCCCCTGCATCGATCCTGAAGATCCCCGGCGGCACCCTCCGTCCCGGCTCGCCCGCCGACCTCGTCCTCATCGATCCAAACCGGAAATGGACCGTCGATGCCGCCACCTTCGCATCGAAGTCTCGCAACACACCCTTCCAGGGTTGGACGATGACCGGCAAAGCGGTGATGACAATTGTGGGCGGGGAGATCAAGCACAGCGATCTAGAAGTGGAGGCGCGCGTGTAATGCGGGACCAGGAACCAGGGATCAAGGACCAGACGATCGTTCAGGATCGAAGCCCCAAGCCCGAAGCCCGAAGCCCGTCTTTAGCCGTCGAGATCGCCGGCATTCGCTTTGCAAACCCTGTGCTCGCCGCGCCCGGCCCGCTCGGTTTCGGCCGCGAGGTGCAGTCGGTCGTGGACCTGCGGGCATTCGGTGGATTCGTCACCAAATCGGTCACCGTCGAGCCGCGCGCAGGCAACCCGTATCCTCAGGTCGTGCAGACGCCGTCGGGCTGGTTGAACTCGCTCGGGTTGCCCAACCACGGCCTCGGAGGATTCATCGCCAAGGATCTGCCGTTTCTCCGCACGCTTGGCATCCCGATCATCGTCAGCGTTGCAGGAGAGTCCGTTGACGAGTTCGTCACGCTGGTCGAATGGGTCGCCCGGGAGGCGGACGTGGCTGCGGTTGAGGTCAACGTCGCGTGTCCCAACGTGCATGCGGGGCTCGTGTTTGGCGTCGACGCGAACCTGACATATGAGTTGATCTCACTGTTGCGCGCTCGATGTCCGGTTCCGCTGTTCGTGAAGTTGACGCCCAACGTGACCGACATCGCTGTCGTGGCCCGCGCCGCCCAGGAGGCCGGGGCCGACGCACTCGCGCTCATCAACACGATCGCCGGTCTTGCAATCGACGTCGAGCGACGCCAGCCGAAGCTTGGCGGAGTGACCGGCGGCCTGTCCGGACCTGCGATCCGCCCGGTGGCGGTGCGGATGGTGTGGGAGGCGGCCCGGGCCTGCACGATCCCGGTGATCGGCATGGGAGGCATCACCGGGGCCGACGACGCGCTGGAGTTCTTCATCGCCGGCGCTCGCGCGGTTGGGGTCGGCTCGGCGGTCATCGACACACCCAACGTCGCGTCCCAACTCTGCGAGGGACTCACGAGTTATCTCGTCCGGCACGGCTTCTCATCGATCACCGACGTGGTCGGCACCCTGGAAATCTCGTCATGACGGTTGACGCTTCTCGCGTTACCGCGTTGTCGCGTTATCGCGTTGCCGCGCGAGAGCGTCTCATCGTCGCGCTCGACTTCCCGTCGCTCGCTGAGGCAGCAGAGATGGTCGGGAGACTGGCACCGGTCGTGTCCTGGTTCAAGGTCGGGTCGGAGCTGTTCACTGCCGCCGGTCCCGACGCGGTCGCGATGGTCCGCGCATACGGCGGCAAGGTGTTTCTCGATCTGAAGTATCATGATATTCCGAACACCGTTCATCGAGCTGTTGCCGCCGCAGGGCGATTAGGAGTGGTGATGCTCAATGTCCATATCGCCGGTGGCGAAGCCGTGTTGAGAGCGGCAATTGAAGCATCACAATCTCTCAGCGGCCCCCGGCCATTAGTCCTCGGCGTCACTGTGCTGACGAGTGATGAGACGGACGTTGGCGCCGTGGTGAAGTCCGCCCGCCTCGCTAGAGCATGTGGGCTGCACGGCGTCATCGCCTCGGCCCGCGAGGCGGCGGCCATCAAGAAGGCCTGCGGTGAGGAGTTCATCGTGGTGACTCCCGGTATCCGTCCTTCTGGCTGGCCAGGAGATGATCAGCGCCGAACCACGACTCCCGCGGCGGCCATTCGTGAGGGATCAGATTATCTCGTTGTCGGACGTCCGATCACGGCGGAGACCGATCCCCGTTTCGCGGCTGAGACGGTCCTCGCCGAGATCGAGAGCGCCCCTAGGGCTGACTCCTGGCGCGCGCGATGAACTCCGCTGAGTTCCTGGCGCTGCTTGAGCAGACAGGCGCTGTGGAATCCGGCCACTTCCAGCTCAGTTCCGGGCGGCACAGTCCAACATATGTCCAGTGCGCCCGGTTCCTTCAGGACCCCAATCTCGCGGCCGCTGCCTGCGGCGCGCTCGCTGAGCGGTTCCGCCAGCAGAACGTTCAGGTCGTCGTAGCTCCCGCACTGGGGGGAATCGTCGTCGCGCACGAAGCCGGCCGGGCGCTGGGCACTCGCGCGTTGTTTGCAGAGCGCGTCGAAGGCCGCTTTGCGCTCCGCCGTTCCCTCACCATCGATCCGGGTGAGCGGGTCTTGATCGTCGAAGACGTGGTCACGACCGGCGGCTCGACTCGTGAGATCGCCGAGCTCGTCAAATCCTATGGCGGAACGATTGTGGGAGTCGGCGCGCTTGTCGACCGCGGCGGCACCGCCGCATCGCCGTGTCCGTGGCGCTTCGAAGCCCTCATCGCACTGGATGTGCCCACCTACGCGCCGGCAGACTGCCCCCAGTGCGCGCAAGGTGATCCCGTGGCCAAGCCGGGCAGCCGGCCGACCCCGGCCCTCACCTCTCGCTAACAGGGTCCCTCGCCGTTCGTCTTCTGGATCACAAAGAAGGAGGGGACAGTCCCCTCCTGCTGGTTTCGACAGGGAATTCCGAACGGACCCCCACAGGCTGTGGATAACGTTCGGTTGACTCCACTAGGGGTCGCGACTATAATGAACCCAAATTTCCCGGAGGGGGCAGCGTGTCGCTGCAGGATGATATCGACGAAATCCTCATCCCGGAGGAGGCGCTGCGCGCCCGAGTCCGGGAGCTAGGACAGAAGATCAGTCAAGACTACGAAGGCAAGGAACCGCTCCTGGTCGGCATTCTGACCGGGAGCGTGTTGTTTGTATCGGACCTCATGCGCCACCTCACAATCCCGTGCCAGCTCGATTTTCTCGCCACCAGCTCATACGCCGAAGGGACCCAGAGTACGGGCGTGGTGCGGATCCTCAAGGATTTGGACCAGTCGATTGAAGGACGGCACGTGATCATCGTGGATGACATCATCGACACCGGCTTCACGATGGATCACATGCTGGAGATGCTGAAAACGCGCTACCCGGCGAGTCTCAAGGTGTGCGCCCTGCTGGACAAGGCGCCGCGCCGGGTGCGCTACGTGCCCATCGACTATAAGGGGTTCGTGATCCCCGACAAGTTTGTCGTCGGGTACGGGCTCGACTACGCCGGCCGCTACCGCAACCTGCCCTTCGTCTGCGTCCTCAAACCTGAGATCTACGGTCAGACGCGCCAGACGCCGACGGCGCCCGGCCGCACGTCGGTGGAAGGCTCGCCGGTCCGATGAAGGATTTTATCCGCGCGTACAGCCTGGATGAGATCGCGCTGGTGCCCGCATCGACCACCATCGATCCGCAGGACGTCGACCTGTCCTGGTCCGTCGATCGATACACGTTGCCGCTTCCCTTCGTCGCGTCCGCCATGGACAGCGTCGTGGATGTCCCTGTCGCGATCGAACTCTCCCGCATCGGCGGGCTGGGCGTCCTGAACCTCGAAGGCCTGCAGACCCGCTACGCCGATCCGGACGAACCGCTCGAAGAAATCGCCGCCGCCTCCCCAGAGGGGGCGGTCGGACTGATGCAGCGGTTGTACCAGGAGCCCGTGAAGGCCCATCTCATTGAAGCCCGAGTGAGAGCGCTGGTCGAGGCCGGCGCCAGGGCCGCAGTGTCCATGACGCCCGCGGCCGCACCCACGTTCCTGCCGATCGCCGAGCGGGCCGGCGCCCACCTCATCATCATTCAGTCGACGGTGGTCACCGACAAGCATCATTCGGCACAGGGGCGGTCGGTGTCCATTCACGAGTTGGTTGAACGCGCCAAAGCCCCCGTGCTCGTCGGCAACTGCGTCGGCTATGATGCGGCGATGACGCTGCTGGAGGCCGGCGCGGCTGGTCTGTTCGTTGGTGTGGGCCCGGGCGCGGCGTGCACCAGCCGGCGCGTGCTCGGCGTGGGCGTACCGCAGGCCACCGCCGTCACCGATGTGGCGAGAGCGCGTAATGAGTACGAACGGCGCACGGGACGGTACGTCCCTGTTATCGCGGACGGCGGGATCGCCGTGGGCGGGGATGTGGCCAAGGCAATCGCGTGCGGCGCCGATGCGGTCATGCTCGGCTCAGCCCTGGCCAAAGCCGAGGAGGCGCCGGGCCGAGGATACCACTGGGGGATGGCAACGCCGCATGCCGCGCTGC
>JACPRY010000103.1 GCA_016193565.1 Armatimonadota bacterium | reverse complement strand
CAGTAGAGCACACGTGGATGTCTTTTGTGGGCAGGGCGGCGAGGCCGGGGAAATCTTGCTTGTTGCGACATTAGATAAGGAGTAGAGGGTGGCCGTCAAACTCAGGCGGTGGGCGCAGTGGCTGGTCCCGGGGATTGGGATCAAGCGCTGGGCGCTCGTACTGGCGGCCAGCATCTTGCTGGTCAGCGCCGGCGTTGCGCTGATCGTCAACATCAAGTTACTCGGCTGGTTGGAGGTCATCGTCTTCCAGCTGGCGCTCTCCCTGATCGTGCTGACCGGAGGCACGCTGTCGCCGACGGTGCTCGGTGGTCTGCTGATTGCGGTCGGCCTTATCGTCGCGTTCCTCGGGTTGCGTGGGACGATCCGGTCCATTGCCGGTGCGTTTCTGCCGAAAGGCGATCCGCGTCTGGTGCAAGTGCTGCACCAGCATCGCCAGCAGCGGCAGCGGCAGCGGGGTCCGCGCATCGTGGTTATCGGCGGCGGCACCGGGCTGTCCGCGCTGCTGCGCGGGCTGAAGGAGTCCACAGAGAACCTCACCGCGGTCGTCACCGTGTTTGACGACGGCGGCAGTTCAGGCCGGCTGCGGCGCGAACTGGGGATTCTGCCGCCGGGCGACATCCGCGACTGTCTGGTGGCACTCGCGGAATCCGAGCCCCTGATGACTCAACTGTTTGAGTACCGCTTTCACGGCGGCGCGCTTGACGGTCACGCGTTTGGCAACCTGTTCATCGCCAGCCTGGCCGGTGTCACGGGCGACCTCGAGAGCGCCGTGAAGGAGACCAGCAAAGTCCTCAACATCCGCGGCCGGGTGCTTCCGTCGGCGGCGGAGGATGTGGTGCTGGTCGCGGAACTCCTCGATGGAACGGTGGTGGAAGGCGAGTCGCAGATCCCGCGCGCTCGCAAGCGAATCCGCACGATGTCGCTGAAACCGACCGACGTCGCGCCGCTGCCCGAGGTCCTGCAGGCGATCCAGGACGCGGACCTGATCGTGCTGGGACCGGGGAGTCTCTACACGAGTGTGATCCCCAACCTCTTGGTCCGCGGCGTGGCCGACGCGATCCGCGACAGCCGCGCGCTGCGAGTCTACGTCTGCAACGTGATGACCCAGGCCGGGGAGACCGAAGGTTTCACGGCGAGCGATCACGTGCGGGGCCTGATCGACCAGGTCGGACCGGGGTTATTCACGCACGTGCTGGTGAACACCCAGCGAATCCGCAATCCCGCGCTGCTGGCGCGGTATGAGGCGGAAGGCGCGGAGCCGGTGGAGGCGGATCTCGACGGCATCCGTGCGTTGGGCGTCACTCCGGTCCCGGCCCAGGTCGCCAGCGAGGAAGATGTCGTCCGCCATGATCCGCGCCGCCTCGGCCGCGCGTTGATGCGCCTGGCCGAGGGCGCTCCCGCCGCTACCGTGGCCACCATCTAACACACGACAACTGGACAACGTGGCAACGCGACAACCAGTGTTGCCATGGTATCGTGTTGTCGCGTCTTCGCGTAAGGCAGGTGTCCTCCGCCGGCCGCGCGAATTTCGAACAATTGGTTTGAGTGCCCATCGTTGTCACCTCTGATGCCGCCGAATGTCGTCGTTGACTGGCTCTACGTCGGCGTGTTCGCGATCGTCGGCACGATCATGGCCGCGCTGCCGCTGGCGGTGGTGTGGCTGCTCGCGCCCCGCGCGGACCTACCGCAGAAGACTCTGACGTACGAATCGGGTGTCATCCCCTTCGGCCAGGCCTGGGCCCAGTTCAACGTCCGGTACTACCTCTTCGCGCTGATCTTCGTGGTGTTCGATGTCGAGGTCATCTACCTGTATCCGTGGGCAGTGGTGTTCCGGCGGCTCAGCGCATTCGCCTTTGTCGAGATGCTCATCTTCGTCTTAATACTGCTCGTGGGCCTCGCCTACGCCTGGCGCAAGGGCGCTCTCGAGTGGGTGTGATTACGGGAGCCTTCGAGTGACCGCACGGGACTGGCTCGAAGAAATCGGCAAGGCCATCCTGCTCACCGTCGTCGTCTTCACGTATCTGGCGGTCGTCACGGCGATGCTGGGGGTGTACCTGGAGCGGAAGATCAGCGGTTGGATCCAGGCGCGGCTGGGCCCCAAGCACGTCGGCCCGCAGGGGCTGCTCCAAACGATCGCCGATACCGTCAAACTGCTGCAGAAGGAGCACATCACGCCCCGTCAGGCCGATGTGCTCATCTTCAACGCGGCGCCCGTCCTGGTCGCGGTGGCGGGGTTGCTGGACTGGGTCGTGATTCCGTTCGGCCGGCTCGGGGACCGCGTCCTGATCGTGCGCGACCTCAACATCGGGGTCCTGTATTTTGCCGCGATGGCCTCGCTCACCGTCGTCGGCATCCTCGCCGGCGGCTGGTCGTCCAACAACAAATACGCTTTGCTCGGGGGCCTGCGCTCCGCGTCGCAGATGCTCAGCTACGAGATTCCACTGGCGATGGGGATCTTGTGGGTGGCGATGGTTGCCGGAACGCTCTCGACGGTCGGCATCGTCCAGGCACAGAGCATCAACCGGTGGTTTCTCTTCCAAGCGTTCCCGTTTGGGTTCCTGGCCGCGCTCATCTTCCTCGCCGCCGCGACGGCCGAGGTCAACCGCGTCCCCTTTGACCTCCCCGAGGCCGAGTCAGAACTGGTGGCCGGCTACTTTGCTGAGTACACCGGCATGCGGTTCGCGCTCTTCCAACTGGGTGAGTATGCCGAGGCGTTCGCGATGGCCGCGATGGCGACGATCATGTTCCTCGGCGGATGGCTGGAGCCGAGCCTTCCGGCGTGGCTCTGGCTGGGGCTGGCGTTCGTCGCCGTCGTTGTCGTCGTGCTGCTGATCGCTTCTCCTCATATGGATGCGGTGGACGTACCCCCGCCTGCGCCTGGATCAACTACTGAATCTGTCCTGGAAAGTGCTCCTGCCGGCGGGCCTGCTCAATCTCCTGATTACCGGATTCCTCATTACGATTGCACGCTGATGGTCGCGATCGCTCGCAGTTCGAAGCCCGATGCCCGAGGCCCGATGCCCGGGGGGTGAGTTAGGCGCTTTCATCATCTTGTCACTCGTCACCCTGATCCCGGCGGTCGTCGTTGTAACGTCGGGGAACATCGTGCGCAGCGCCCTGTCGCTCATTCCGACGTTCCTAGGGGTCACCGGCCTGTACATCCTCCTGCACGCCGAGTTCGTTGCCGGCATCCAGATCCTCATTTACGCCGGTGCGATTACAGTCCTGATTCTCTTCGTCATCATGCTGACCCAGGGCGGATCCGGCGTGCGCATCCGGCAGATCAACGAGCAGGTGCCGCTCGGCGCCATGGCCGCGGTGTGGCTCGGATTCCTCATTCTGCTCGTGGTCTTCCGCACGCCCTGGCAGATCGACGCAACCTCGGTGCCGCAGTACAACGTGTCGTCGGTCGGGACCGCGTTCTTGACTGATTACATGCTGATCTTCGAGGTCACGAGCCTGGTACTACTCGTCTCACTGATTGGGGCCATCATCATAGCCAGACGGGAAGAGTAGAGGGAGAGTCCTGATGCAGGTCGGCCTGACACACTACTTGGTCGTCAGCACGCTCCTGTTTTCCATTGGCCTGTACGGGGTGCTGACACGGCGCAACGCGGTCGCGATTCTGATGGGCATTGAGCTGATGCTCAACGCGGTCAACATCAACCTCGTCGCATTCAACCGGTACATCGCGCCGGGGGCGGTGGGCGGGCAAACGTTTGCCCTTGTCATCATCACCCTCGCGGCGTGTGAGGCCGCGGTCGGCCTGGCGCTCGTCATGGCCGCCTACCGCAGCCTGGAGACGATTCACGTCGATGAGATCAACGTGATGAAGTGGTGAGCATGCTCCAGTACGCGTGGCTCATCCCGCTCCTGCCGTTCCTCGGCTTCTGGTGGATTCTCTTTGCGGGCCGGCGGGCGCCCGGCGAGGGGGCCTACGTCGCGATCGGCGCGCTGATGGCGTCGGCGGTGCTGTCGGTGGCGGCGTTCATCGAGGTGCTGCGGGGTGGCCACTATGAGACGAACCTGGTATGGGCGGTGTTGGCAGGCCGGCCGCTGGAGATCGGTTTCCAGGTCGATCCGCTGACCGCGGTCATGCTGCTCGTGGTGACCGTCGTGGGCTCCCTGATTTTCATCTACTCGATCGGCTACATGCACGGCGACCCGCGGTATCCGCGCTTCTTTGCGTACATGTCCCTGTTTGCCGCGTCGATGCTGCTGCTGGTGCTTGCGAACGACTTCCTCGCGCTCTATGCCGGGTGGGAGCTCGTCGGGTTGTGTTCCTACCTCTTAATAGGCTTCTGGTTTGAGCGCCCGGCGGCGGCCAGGGCGTCGATGAAGGCGTTTGTGACGACGCGCGTCGGCGACCTCTTCATGTTCTTGGGCATCTTGCTGATCTTTCTGACCCTGGGGACACTGAACTTCGAGGAGATCTTCGAGGGCGTAGAGGCCGGCCGGATGACCGGCGGCCTGCTCACGCTCGCGGCGGTACTGGTGTTCGGTGGCGCGGTCGGAAAGTCGGCGCAGGTGCCGCTCCACGTGTGGCTGCCTGACGCGATGGAAGGGCCGACGCCGGTCTCCGCGCTCATCCACGCCGCGACCATGGTGGCAGCCGGAGTCTACCTCGTCGCCCGAATGTACCCGCTGTTCTTCGGCACCCCCAGCCATGAAGCGCTGACGCTCGTCGCCTACATCGGCGGGATCACCGCGATCATGGCGGCGACGATCGGCGTGGTGCAGGACGACATCAAACGCGTCATGGCCTACTCCACGATCAGCCAGCTGGGTTACATGATGATGGGTCTGGGTGTGCTCGGTTTCACCGCCGGCGTCTTCCACTTGATGACGCATGCGTTCTTCAAAGCGCTGCTGTTCCTTGCCGCCGGCTCGGTCATCCACGCGATGCACACCAACGACATCAAGCAGATGGGCGGGCTGGGCCAGGTCATGCCGTACACCTACGGAACGATGCTGGTCGGCGGGCTGGCGCTCGCCGGCATCCCGCCCTTCGCCGGTTTCTGGAGCAAGGACGAGATCCTGCTCGAGGCCTACCACCACGATCAGGGTCTCTTCATCATCGGTGCCGTGGGCGCGTTCCTCACGGCATTCTACATCTTCCGGATGATCATCTACACGTTTACGGGCACGCTGCGCAGCCACGAGGCCCACCCGCACGAGTCGCCGCGGGTGATGACGGTGCCCCTGGTGATCCTGGCCATCTTCTCGACCGTGGTCGGCTTCGTGGGCGCCCCGTGGTGGGACAACCCGTTCCACCACTTCGTGCGCTTTGAGGCGGCAGAGGGCGTCGCGTTCGATCTGAACTTCGCGATCATGTCCACCGCGATCGCGGCGGCCGGCTCGCTCGCCGCGTTGATCGTCTACCGCTGGCAGTGGGTGTCGTCCGCATCGCTGCGGCGCGCCGTCGGCCCACTCTACACCGCCGTGGTGCGCAAGTACTACTGGGACGAGTTGTACCAGTTCGTCATCGTGCGCCCGGTGGTGTGGGCGGCGCGCCGGCTGCGCACCTTTGACGTGTACGTCATCGACGGGGCGGTGAATGCCGTCGGTGCCGTGATCGTCTGGTTCGCGCGGCTGTACCGTATCTTTGACCTGTATGTCGTAGACGGCGCCGTCAACCTGATCGGCTGGACCGCCAAGACGCTGGGCGGCGTCCTGCGCTACGTGCAGACGGGCCGGCCGCAGAATTATCTGCTGGTCATCGCCCTGGGCGTCATCGCGCTCGTCGTCGTCGGGGTCATCCGGTGATCACTGTGAGACGATCTGGAGGAGTTCGATGCTCAGTCTGATCATCTTCCTGCCGCTGTTGGGCGGGCTCATCATTCTGTTTCTCCCGAAGACGAGCGAGCGGGCGATGAAGCAGATCGCGCTGATCTGCTCGACCGCGTCGCTCGTATTCTCGCTGCTGGCCGTCACCCAGTTCCGGCTCGGCGGCGGAATGCAGTTCCAGGAGCGCTACAGCTGGATCCCCAGCATCGCCGTGAACTACCACCTCGGGGTGGACGGCTTGAGCCTGCCGCTCATTGTCCTGACCGCCGTGCTCAGCGTGCTGTCGGTCATCTACTCCTGGCGCATGGACGTCCGGCTGAAGGAGTACCTGTTCCTGTTCCTCTTGTTGGAGACCGGTATGCTCGGCGTCTTCGCCGCGCTGGACTTCTTCCTGTTCTACATCTTCTGGGAGGTGACGCTGGTCCCGATGTACTTCCTCATCGGGATCTGGGGCGGGCCGCGGCGCGAGTACGCGGCGATCAAGTTCTTTCTCTACACACTCGTTGGCTCGCTGGCGATGCTGCTGGCGATCCTGATCCTCTACTTCAACGCCGAGCCCCATACGTTCAGCATGCTGGAGTTGATCAGGCAGCAGCCGCTCGCGGATGCGCCGCTGCTGGCCGCGCTTGCGTTCTGGGGGTTCTTCCTGAGTTTCGCCATCAAGGTTCCGATGTGGCCGTTCCACACCTGGCTGCCGGACGCCCACGTCGAGGCGCCGACCGCGGGCTCGGTCATCCTGGCCGGCATCCTGCTGAAGATGGGGACGTACGGATTCGTGCGGGTGAGCCTGCCGATGCTGCCGGGGACGTTCAAAGCCTATGCGTTCTTCATCGCGGTCCTCGCGCTCCTGGGCATCGTCTACGGGGCGCTGGTGGCGATGGCGCAAACCGATCTGAAGAAGCTCGTCGCCTACAGTTCGGTCAACCACATGGGCTACGTCATGCTCGGCATCGCCGCGGCGGCCGGCGCGGTCGGGGATCCGTCCAAAGCCGCGGCGGCGGCGACGGCGCTCAATGGCGCGGTCTTTGAGATGATCGCGCATGGCATCATTACCGGTGGCCTGTTCTTCATCGTCGGCGTCCTCTACGATTACCGGGCGCATACCCGCGGGGTGGACGAGTTCGGCGGACTCGGGGCCAGGTTGCCCGTCTACTCCGGCATCACCACGCTGGCCATGCTGGCGTCACTTGGCCTGCCGGGGCTGATGGGATTTGTGGCGGAGTTTCTCGTGTTCCTGGGTTCCTTTGGGGTTTTTCCCTACCTGACGGCCGTGGCCGTGACGGGCGTGGTGTTCACCGCGGCGATGTTCCTGTGGACGATCCAGCGGATCTTCTTGGGCCCGTTGAATCCTCGCTGGGCGACGCTTGCGGACATGGATGCCCGGGAGAAACTGACGCTCGTGCCGCTGGCGGTCCTCATGGTCATCTTCGGCCTCTACCCGAAGCCGCTGCTGGACCTGATCAATGCGGCGATGAGCGGACTCGTGACGGCACTGCGCTGAGGCAGTGGAATGAGCGCATCGGATCTGTGGTCGATCGTTCCGGAACTCTGGCTGGCCGGGCTCGCGATCTTCCTGCTTCTGGTAGATCTGCTGACGGCCCGCAAGTCCCTGGTCGGCGTGGTGGCCGTGATGGGGCTGCTGCTGTCGATCATTCCGATCGGGTCGCTGCTGACGCAGGGTGCCCGGACCGTGATCTTCGGATCGTACGCGGTGGACGGCTTTGCCGTCTTCTTCAAGATCCTCACCGTCATTGCGACCGCGCTCGTCGTGCTGGCCGCCATCGACTGGCTGCCGGGACGGAGCCAGTATGAAGGCGAGTTCTACGCGCTGCTGGTGTTCACGGCTCTGGGACTGGTGCTCATGGCCGCGAGCACGGACATCATCCTGCTGGCGCTCTCGATCGAGTTCGTCAGCCTCACGTCGTACGTGCTGGCCGGGTACCTGAAAGGCGATGTAAAGAGCAACGAGGCCGGGGTGAAGTACTTCCTCTACGGCGCCGCGGCCTCGGCGGTGATGCTGTTCGGCTTCTCGATCCTGTACGGACTCACCGGATCGACCAACCTGTACGAGATCGCCCGGCGGGTGGCGAACGCGCCGCTGCCGGCGCTGTACCTCTCGATCGCGCTGATGCTGTCCGGGTTTGGATTCAAGATCTCGATGGTGCCGTTCCATCAGTGGACGCCCGACGTCTACGAGGGCGCGCCGACGCCGGTCGCGGCGTATCTGTCGGTCGCCTCGAAGGCGGCCGGCTTCGCCGCGCTCGTGCGGATGCTGATGGTCGTCGTGGATCCCGGCCGGCTGAACTGGATCCTCTTGATCGCCGTCCTCTCGGCGGTCTCGATGACATTGGGCAACCTACTCGCCCTGCCGCAGCGCAACATCAAACGGATGCTCGCCTACTCCAGCATCTCGCACGCCGGTTTCCTGCTCATCGGGGTGGCGGCGTTCCGGGGGGATTTCGGGACGCCGGGCCTGCTCATCTACCTGCTGGGCTACATGTTTACACAGCTGGGGGCGTTCTTCGTCGCCGCGCTGATCGGCCAGCAACTGGGGACCGACGACATTCCAGACTATGCCGGTCTATCGCGGCGCGCGCCCGTTTCGGCGCTGCTGATGGCCGTCTTCATGCTGTCGCTGACCGGGTTTCCGCCGACATCGGTCTTCATCGGGAAGTTCTACGTGCTCGCAGGTGCGATCGACAATGGATTGCTGTGGCTCGCGATTGTGGGGGTTGTCAACAGCGTCATCTCTCTGTATTACTACGCCGGTGTCATCCGCGCGATGTACGTGATGCCGGCGGCGTCTACGGTCCCGCTCCGCGAACCGGCCGCCTTGCAGGTGGCGCTGGGCATCGCCGGGCTTGGCACGCTCCTCATCGGTCTGTACCCGCAGCCGATCATCGACCTCGCCCGCTCCGCGGTGCTGCTGCTGAGAATCTAACTGTCCGAAGCCCTGTGTGCGTAGTACAATTCGGCATCAGTGGTGGTTGTGCTTAGTCCGCAGCATTGATCTTGCACCTGACCAGTTGGGGAGACGCGATGACGGCCAAGCACGGCCCATCAGACGAGAATCTCCTGCAGTTCATTGCCCAGAAGGAAAAGGAACTTGAAGCGAAGGTCGCGCACTCGCGTGAGGAGTCGCAGCGCCGCGTGGAGGAAGCGCGCCGGCGTGCCGAGGAGATTCGCGAGCGCTCCCGGCTCGAGGCTGAAAAGCTGGCAGAGGAGATCCGCGACGAGATGGAACGAGAGGCCGCATCCGTCTCCAAGGAGCGGCTGGCGAAGGCGACGACTGAGGCTGCACGAGTGCGGGCGCGGGCAGCCGAACGGATGCCGAAGGCTGTCGAGTTGATCTTGCAGCGTGTGCTCGCCGGACTGGAGCAGAAGTCACTGCCTTCCTAAGGACAACCGATGATTGTTGAGATGAGTCGGGTCATGGTGCTGGGGCCGAAGCGTCTGCTCGGTCAGGTGATCGAGGAGGTGCAACGGCAAGGTGTGCTGCACGTCGACCGCGTCGAGGCGGAGGAGGAAACTGCCTCCGGCGTGGCTCCGATGCACCTGGCCGACGATGATGCCAGAACGCTGCACATCCTGGAGCGCGCGCTCACCAGGGCCGACGGCGTGCTCACCCTCCTGCCCCGAGGCCCGGGAGACGGAGCCGCCGCTGAGCAGTTTGTTGAGACTTCCCCCGAAGCCCTCGACGCCGAGCTGAGCGACATTGAGGGCCGCGTCCGCGATCTGACCCGGCAGCGGCTGGAGCTCGAAGACGAGCGTACGCTGATCGAGTCATATGAAGGGGCCATACGCGTGCTGTCTCCGCTGCTCGGGGCATTGGCCGGCAGCAAGGCACTGGAAACGATTGGATTCATCCTCAATACGAAGGATCTCACCGCCGTTGCGGCGATCCACAACGAACTCTCCAAGGCGACTGGCAATCGAGTCGAAGTCGTGAGCCGGAGCATGGATGAGAAACGGATTGGAGTGGTCGTGGCGTTCCGGCGGCAGGACGGTGACCGCGTCAGAGCGGTGCTGGCGAGAGCCGGAGTCGCGGAGATGCGGTTGCCCGCGCGTTTCGCCCAGGACCAACCCGCCGACGCCATCGCCCTCATGGAACGGCGGAAGCGAGACATTCCGCACGAGATCGAACGCGTCGACAGCGGACTCGCGGCCGTGACCGCACAGCAGCGACCGCGCCTCCTGGCGATGCGCGCCGTTCTGGCGGACCGTCTCGGTCGGATGAAAGTCGTGCCCGATCTCGCCCAGTCGCATTATGCGTTCATCCTTCATGGATGGTCACCGACGCGCGCGGTGCCAGAGATTCGGAGCAGGCTCCGGACGCGCTTTGGCCGTGATGTCGTGGTGTATGACGCGCCTGCGAATCCTCACGAGGCCGAACGCGTGCCGGTCCTGCTGGACAACCATCCCCTGATCCGTCCCTTTCAGCGATTGCTTGGTCTGTTCCAACCGCCACGGTACGGAGCATGGGATCCGAGTCCGGTGATGGCCATCACGTTTCCGATCTTTGTGGGTCTGGTGATCGGAGACGTCGGGTACGGGCTGCTGCTATTCCTCTTGGGCTGGGCATTCGGAAAGATGGCTCGCGCCGGCCGTGCGTTGGAGATGAAGTTCCTCAGCCTGCGGTTTCCGGCTCCGCTGCTGGCCGATTTGGCCTACCTGATCCGTGTCTGCGCGTTCTGGATGATCGTGTTTGGCGTGATATACGCAGAGGTGTTTGGGAATCTCCCGGAGTTGTTGTTCCATATCGAACCGCCGTTCAATCGCGTCCATGAGACCACGCAGTACTTTCTCTTTATCATCGGCGCGGGCATTCTGATGATCTTCCTCGGCCTGCTGGTCCACCTCGTCCAGTCGCTCCGGCACAGGCACACGGTGGGCGTATTTGAGTCCGTGGTCATCATGCTGGGTACCGCAGGGCTGCTGTTGTTTCTCGGGGCACGCGGCGAGATGATCCCGGCCGGCCTTGGTCCGGTCGGCCTGTACCTGTTCGTCGGCGGCGCGGCCGTCGCCGTCGCGTCGCTGGTCTTCGAGCGCGATGTGATCAAGCGATTTCTGTGGATCATCGAAAGCGCGGCGGCGTTCGGTCACATCCTGTCTCACGCGCGGTTGATGGCGTTCGGCCTGGCGGCAGCGGCGCTGGCCACGGCGGCGAACGAGCTTGGCGCCCAGGCCGGCGGCATCGGGATCGTATTTGGAATCCTCGTCGCGGCGATCGCGCAGATGATGTTCTTCATGTTCACCATCATCGGGCACACCATTCAGCCCGCCCGTCTGCACTGGGTCGAGTTTTTCACCAAGTTTAAGTACCACGAGGAAACAGGTCGGGCATACCGGCCATTCCAAAAGTCGGCCACTTGACACGCCCTTGACGCAAGCTTGACACCGCCCGCGATACGATGGAATGGGAGCGGAACCTACTCTGGCAGGGAGGTGAGTCGATTGAGGAGAGCAGTTCTGACGGTTCTGGGAGTCGTGATTCTGACGCTGGCGTTCGCCGTGCTGCCATCAGCGGCACAGGAGGAACAGGCCGCGCAGCCTGCCGGCGCGAATGCCGGCCTGCTGGGTCTGGCGGCGGCGCTGGCCGTCGGGCTGGGAGCGATCGGCACGGCGTGGGCCCAGTCCCGCATCGGCGCAGCCGCGGCGGGTGCGATCGCCGAGCGGCCTGAGATCGGTGGTCTCATGCTTGTGTTCCTGGCTTTGCCCGAAACGTTGGTCATTCTCGGCTTTCTGATCGCCTTCTTCATCATCGGAAGGATCTAGGCGTGTCTTCTGACCTTGTCACGATTCTGGAGCAGGAGGCGGCGGCCGAGATCGAGCGGATCCTCACGGAGGCGCGAGCTCAGGCTGAGCAGATCACGTCAGAAGCCCAGCGGGATGCCCAGGCCTACCTGGAAACGCAACGCCAGCGGCTGGAGGCTGAACGCCAGGCTGCTCGGATCAAAGCTGAGAGCGCCGCAACCCTGCAGGCCTCCGCGCTGGTCCTGCAGATGAAAGACCAGGCCATCGCCGAACTCTTTTCACGCGCGGAATCCGAACTGGAGCGCGTCCGCACCGACAACGTGCAGTATCCAAAGGTGCTGAGGGGTCTAATATGGGAAGCCGCACGCAGCCTCGATGGGCGCATTGTCGTGGAAGCCCAGCGCAGCGACATCGATGCCGTCAGGCAGGCCGTGCGGGAGCTACAGCTGGACGCTGACGTGAGGGTCGCGGAGGACGTCAGCGGAGGCGTGCGGCTGTCGACCGTCGATAGCCGGTTCGTTGTCGAGAACACCCTCTCCTCACGCATCGCCCGGGTCAGGCCCATGCTCACGTCAGAAGTGGCGGCGCTCTTATGGGGACAATAACGGGCTTCGGGCTTCGGGCTTCGGGCTTCGGGGCAAGTGGCAAGCAGGTATTCGATGCCCGATGCCCGATGCCCGATGCCCGGCAGGTGTCTTGAGTGCCAGATTTCCCTTATATCAACGCGCGGGTACGCGCGATGCGCAGCCGGTTACTCGATCCCGCGCGGCTCGAGGAACTCCTGGCACTTCCAACGCTTGATGCATTCATCCAGGCCCTCACCAACACGCCCTACGGCCCGCAGATCCAGGAGGCGCTCAGCCGTCATCAGGACGGACTGCGGGTCGTAGACGAGGCGCTGGCGCGCAATTTTCACGACACCACGACAAAGATCTTGAGCTTTGCCGACGGGAAGGCGAGAGCATTGATCGAGATCGTGCTGATGCGATGGGATCTCGCCAACATCCGGCTCATTCTGCGCGGCAAGCACACCGGCCGGCCGGAAGAGGAGATGATCTCGAACCTGGTCCCGGCCGGAAGTCTGCATGAGGTCGTGCTCCAGGAGCTCGTCAAGCAACCCGACGTGCCCGGCGTGGTTGGCGCGCTGGCGGGAGCCGATCACCCGCTCGCGGCGCCGCTCGCGGAAGGATTGAGAGACTATCGTGAGTCCAAGGACCTCTTCGCGCTCGAGCTCCACCTCGATCGCTTCTATGCGGAATATGGCCTGCGTGTGGCATCGGGCCGCGGGCACAGCGAGCAGGTGGTCCGCAGTCTTCTGCAGACGCACCTGGACATCACGAATGTGAAGACCGCCCTCAAACTGCAGCGGGCCGGCGCCCTCAGTGCGCAGGAGAAGCTCCGCTTCTTCGTTCCCGGTGGACCGTTAGTCACGGATAAGGTCTTTCTGACGATGACCGATCCGGCGACGGCTGAGCAGAGGATGCCTGGCCTTCGGGCCCTGGGATTCCCGATCAAGTCCCTCAATGCCGATTTGACGGCGTTCGAACGAGAGCTGGATCTCGCGACCTTCCGTACGCAATCCAGTCTCTATC
The DNA here is from genome assembly GCA_016193565.1 of Armatimonadota bacterium. Lineage (GTDB taxonomy): Bacteria > Sysuimicrobiota > Sysuimicrobiia > Sysuimicrobiales > Kaftiobacteriaceae > JACPRY01. Next base: position 5,278 of record JACPRY010000103.1, on the reverse strand, counting down.
TGGGCGACCCGCTTGCCATCGATATCGTCATTGCCTACCTGGCGATGAAATACAATGAAGTCATCAACCTGAGGTTGATTGCTCGTAGTAAAGCCCTGGGTATACCCCAAGATCGCGTAAGGAAGGAGATGGCCGTTGTATAGGGTGGCAGTGATTACAGATGCCGAAACTGCGACTGGGTTCCGTCTGGCCGGGGTCGAGGTGCGCGAGGCGGTGTCGCCTGAACAGACGCTGGAGCATCTCCAGACCCTGCTGACTCTAGACTACGGCCTGGTGGCCGTGAACGAGGACCTGTTGAAGGGCCTCGATGAGGCCCTGGATCGCGTCATGCGCGGCCGCGATACGCCGATCATCGTTCCCTTCCCGGCGCCCAAAGCCCAACTCGAGAGTGGAGAGAACTACATCGCCCGGCTCGTCAAGGAGCACATCGGATTTTATGTGAAATTGCGCTAAACACCGGGAGGATTCGATATGGCGATTAAGGGGTCAATCATCAAGATCGCTGGTCCGGCCATCATCGCGCAGGGCATGATCGGCGCGCGGATGTACGATGTCGTCCGCGTCGGCCGCGAGGGTCTGCTCGGGGAGATCATCCGGCTGGAGGGCGAGACCGCGTTCGTGCAGGTCTATGAGGATACGTCGGGCTTGTTGGTCGGCGAGGTGGTCGAGTCGACCGGCAACCCACTCACCGTGGAGCTCGGCCCGGGCCTACTCTACGGCGTGTTCGACGGAATTCTGCGGCCGCTCGAAAGCTTGCGCAAGCAGAAAGGGGACTTCATCGCGCGTGGTGCTGTCGCAGAGGCGCTCGATCGCGAGAAGAAGTGGACGTTCGAGCCCCTCGTGAAGGTCGGGGACCAGGTCGGCCCCGGCGATGCGGTCGGCTGGGTCCAGGAGTTCAGCTTCAAGCATCTGATTCTCGTACCACCGAATCTTGCGGGCGGTGAGGTGGCCGAGATCAAGAAAGGCGAGTTCACCGTCGCCGAGACGGCGTGCCGGCTCAAGGACGGAACGGAGCTGACCCTGATGCACCACTGGCCGGTCCGACAGCCGCGACCGCTCAAAGAGCGCCGTGAGCCGCGCGAACCCTTCGTCACCGGGCAGCGCATCATCGACGTGCTGTTTCCCGTCGCCATGGGCGGGACCGCGGGCATCCCGGGCCCGTTTGGCGCAGGCAAGACGGTCATGCAGCAGGCGTTGTCCAAATGGGGCGAGGCCGACGTCATCATCTATGTCGGGTGCGGCGAGCGCGGCAATGAGATGACCGAAGTCCTGGACGAATTCCCGAAGCTCGTCGACCCGCGAACCGGACGTCCGCTCATGGAGCGGACCATGATCATCGCCAACACGAGCAACATGCCGGTGGCCGCGCGCGAGGCGTCGGTCTACACGGGCATCACGCTTGCAGAGTACTGGCGGGACCAGGGGCAGAAAGTCGCGCTGATGGCCGATTCGACGAGCCGCTGGGCGGAGGCGATGCGCGAGATCTCGTCCCGGCTCGAGGAGATGCCCGCAGAGGAAGGATATCCCTCCTACCTCAGCAGCCGGTTGGCGGCCTTCTACGAGCGCGCCGGCCGCGCGGTCTGCGTCGGCAAGCCGGAGCGGCAGGGGTCGATCACCGTGGTCGGAGCGGTCTCCCCGCCCGGCGGCGACTTCTCCGAGCCAGTCACGCAGGCGACGCTGCGCATTACGGGAACGTTCTGGGCGCTGGACGACCGGCTGGCCAGCCGCCGCCACTTCCCGGCGATCAACTGGCTGCGGTCATACAGCCTGTACTCGCCGCTGTTCAAAGCCTGGTACAAGGATCATATGCCGGCAGACTTCGAGGAGCTGCGCAATCGCGCCGGGGCGCTGCTGCAGCAGGAAGCCGAACTCCAGGAGATCGTCCAACTGGTGGGCCCCGACGCGCTGCAGGATGACCAGCGGATGGTGATCGAGGCCGGCAAGATGCTGCGGGAAGACTTCCTGCAGCAGAGCGCCTACAGCGATGTTGACTCGGACTGCCCGCTGGAGAAGTCATACGGGATTCTGAAGGCGATCCTGCGCTTCTATGACGAAGCCAGCGCCGCCCTGAAGCGGGGAATGCTCCTCGACGACATTCTCAATCTGAAACAGATTGAAGAGGTTGCGCGCATGAAAGATGTGCCGAAGAACGAGTTTGCGACCTACATCGAGCAGTGGTTGAAGCGGCTGCCCGAGGCGTTTGGCGCGAAAGCGGCGGAAGCAGCGACGGCGTGATTCGTGACTCGTGATTCGTGACTCGCAAATGCTGAACTGCTTGAAGTCTGGAGGAAAATTCCGATGGAATTGACGACCAAGCGATACCAGTCGATCTCGTACATTTCGGGGCCGCTCCTCTTCGTCGAGGGCGCAAAAGACCTCCCGTATGGGGCGATCGTCAACATCCATCTGCCGGATGAGACCCTCCGCGGCGGACAAGTGATCGAGGTCTCCGAGCGGCACGCGGTCATCCAGGTGTTTGAGGAGACGCGCGGGCTGGACCTGGCCAAAACATCGATCAGCCTGCGGGAGAATGTGGCGCGCCTGGGCGTCTCTCGCGACTTGATCGGCCGGCGATTCTCGGGTCTGGGCAATCCCATCGACGGACTGCCGCCAATCATACCGGAAAAGCGACTCCCAATCATCGGCGCACCGATCAATCCGGTGGCCCGCGAGCGTCCGCAGGAGTTCATCCAGACAGGGATCTCCTCGATCGATGGATTGAACACGCTGGTGCGTGGCCAGAAGCTGCCGATCTTTAGCGGCGCCGGGCTCCCGCACAACGAGATCGCCGCACAGATCGCGCGCCAGGCCAAGGTCCTCGGTTCCGCCCAGCAATTCTCGGTGGTCTTCGCTGCGATGGGGATTACGCAGCGTGAGGCCACGTTCTTCATCGACCAGTTTGAGTCGACGGGCGCGCTGGCGCGGTCGGTCGTCTTCCTCAACCTGGCGGACGACCCGGCGATCGAACGCCTCATCACGCCGCGGATGGCGCTGACCGCGGCGGAGTACCTCGCGTTCGAGCTGGACATGCAGGTGCTGGTGATACTCACCGATATGACGAATTACTGTCTTGCGGGCGAAACCGAGGTTGTCCTCGCCGATGGCAGCGTGATGGAGATCGGAGGGTTGGTCGAGCGCATCCTCTCCAAGAATGCCTGCGAACCCTTGCGTGAATTGCCGACGGTATTGTCCTGGAACGGATCGCGCGCTGTTCCCGCGAGCATCGTCGATGGGCAGAAGCTCCGCTACCGTGGAAGAATGCTCAGAATCCGGACCAGGTCGGGAAGCACATTTTCGGTTACACCCGACCACAAGATTCTTGTTGACACAGCAGAGGGACCCGTCATGAGGCCAGCCGAGACCCTGCGGGTCGGGACGCCGATCTACGCAGCCCAGAAGCTATCTGTGACCGGTCTCGAGCCATCCATCCTGGAACTTCTGGGTGATGGTCCGTTCTATGTGCACCTTCGCGATACCAGCATCGAGCACCAGTTGAAAGGGAAATATGGCACGCTGAGGATGGCCGCAAACAGGCTGAGGCTGAACTACCCTCGTTTCACCGACGCAACGAGAAAGCGGTCATTCACACCGGCGGAGTTGCGACGTATTCGCGATGACCTGGGTCTCAGTGGAGCTGAGATTTCCGCCCTCATTGAAAGCGTTTCAGCAGGCAACAGGGGCCGGACTCGCCTCAGCTCCGAGTTCAATCTCGAGAAACTGATGTACCTCTTCGGTCTCGTTGCTTCGGACGGCACAGTGTACTGCAGTCCAGGTCAGCACGCCTACTACTTGATGTTCTCAAATACCGAAGAGACATTGCTAACGGAATTCCAGCGCCTCGTTCGCGAGTTGTTTCCGGGGTTCGTAGTCCAGCGCCACGAGAATCGCCAAGGGGTGGCGATGCTCAGGTTGAACAGCTGGCCCCTGGTCGCAATGGCACAAGCCCTTGGAATCGATTCTGACTTCAAACCGGTGATGAGATTAAGCGACGGGTGTGTCACGGCGTTCCTGCGTGGATACTTTGACGGAGATGGATCAGTTCACGCAACCAAATCTTCAGTTTTCTACACAACGAACAGAATTGTCAGGGCCAAACGACTGGCACAGCTACTTCGACGGTTCGGCCTGATAGGCACTATCCGCGTTCGTACTACTCACGGGCGCGTGGTCTATGACGTCCTTGTGGAAGGCGCCGATCAGGTGCGTGAGTTCTCCCGCAGGATCGGTGCAAGCCATCCAGAGAAGCATGAGCGGCTCGTCCGGCTGGCACGTCGCAAGGCGCGCAGCACGCGCTACGCACTCGCTCCCCTCTCTGTCGGACCTTTGCTGCGAGCAGCCAGGAATGAAGCAGGCCTTGCGGCACAGGTGCTAGGTCCATCCAGTACTGTGTCGCAGCTGGAGTCGGGTGATAGACGCACTTCTGTAGGATTGCTTCGAGCCTTCAGCGCTGCGATCCGCAACACATCTAGTGCCGGCCCGGCCTTGGCGGAGCTTGAACAGTCAGTATCGGGCGAGTATGTGCTGGACGCGATTGCAGAGATCGAGGAGTACGATCTTGACGGTTTCGTATATGACCTCACCGTGGAAGGAACACACAAGTTCCTGATCGAGAGCGGGTTAGTGGTGTCCAACTGTGAATCGCTCCGAGAGATCGGCGCCGCGCGCGAGGAGATTCCCGGACGGCGCGGCTACCCCGGGTACATGTACACGGACCTGGCGACGATCTATGAACGCGCGGGCCGGATTCACGGGCGCAAAGGCTCAATTACACAGCTGTCGATCCTCTCGATGCCGGACGACGACAAGACCCATCCCATTGCCGATCTCACCGGCTATATCACCGAGGGCCAGATCATCCTCAGCCGCGAACTGCACCGTCTCGGGATCTATCCGCCGATTACGCCGATCGGGAGCCTCTCCCGGCTCATGAACATGGGCATCGGAAAGGGACGCACCCGGGAAGACCACGGCGGTATCCGCGACCAGGTGTACTCGGCGTATGCCAACGGCGTCGACCTGCGCCGGCTGGTGGCGATCATCGGCGAAGAGGCATTGACCGATCGGGACCGCCTCTACCTGAAGTTTGCGGAGGAATTCGAGAAGCAATTCCTCAACCAGGGCCAGACCGACCGCTCCATTGAAGACACGCTCAACCTGGCCTGGAAGCTGCTGTCGATGTTCCCGAAAGGCGAGCTCAAACGTGTGAAGGAGGATCACATCGACAGGTACTACTTCGGAGAGCTGATGGAAGAGGTGTGGAAGGAGAAGACCCGAGTCT
>JACPRY010000102.1 GCA_016193565.1 Armatimonadota bacterium | reverse complement strand
TGACTGCAGAGATGGAGCCAGTGTGGACGGAAGCTGAGGAGCTGGCCTGCGCCGGGGAGGTCACAGCCTGAGGGGTCCCCGTATCAGTTTCAGTCGGGGAGAGGCTGCGACCTCCCCGAAAGCAGGCCACCAGCTGCGGTCTCTAATACGCCCTGGCGTAATAAACAAACACTCTTGCCGACTTCCCGCACACTGGGCAGGCCCCGGTCGCTTTCGTGTCGAGTGGAATGGCACGCGGAGATGCACCGGTCTTCTCGCGGATGGTGTCCTCACAGCTCTGCGTCTCGCACCATCCCACCCGCACGAACCCTTTCACCTGCTCCATCTTCCGGACAAGGTCATCCAGTGACGATGCCTCCGCCATGTGCGAGTCCAGGTACGTTTTGCTCCGGCGGAACATCTCAGCCTGGATCTCGTCCAGGACGCGGCCGATCCGGTCGGCGATGCCATCCAGCGAGACGGTTTCCTTCGCGCCGCCGGTTCGCCGCACGAGCACGGCCTTACGGCCGGTCACATCGCGAGGGCCTATCTCGAGGCGCACCGGCACGCCGCGCAGTTCCCATTCGTTGAACTTCCAGCCAGGCGTGTACGCGTCGCGATCGTCCAGCTTGACGCGGAAGCGGGTGCCGAGTGCTTTCGCCAGGTCTTTGGCCGCCGGTAGGACTTTGCCGTCGTCTTTGCCCAGGATCGGCACGATTACGATCTGGTACGGTGCAATCTTTGGCGGCAGCATCAGGCCGTGGTCGTCGCCGTGGGCCATGATGAGCGTACCGATCAGGCGCGTTGAGACGGCCCAGGACGTTGACCAGATGTACTTCTCCTGGTTATCGCTATCGAGGAACTTCACGTTGAACGCTTTGGCGAACTTTTGGCCGAGGTAGTGCGACGTGCCGGCCTGGATCGCCTGACCGTCCGGCATTAATGCTTCCAGCGTGTACGTGTTATCGGCGCCGGCGAACCGCTCCCTCGGTGGCTTGATCCCGACGAGCACGGGAATAGCCAGCACGTCCTCGAGCAGCTCTTTGTAGATGCCGAGGATGAGCCGGCATTCCTGGTCAGCCTCTTCAGCCGTGCGGTGCGCGGTGTGGCCCTCGTGCCAGAGGAACTCGGCCGTGCGGAGAAACAGCCGCGTGGACTTCTCCCAGCGCACGACGCTGTTCCACTGCAGGATCAGCACCGGCAGGTCGCGATAGGACTGAATCCACTTCGCGTACATCGGCAAGATGATCGCCTCCGACGTCGGACGGACCGCCAGGCGCTCGCTGAGTTGCTCGTCGCCGCCCTGCGTTACCCACGCGACCTGCGGCGCGAACCCTTCGACGTGCTCCGCCTCCTTTTGCAAGAGACTCTCCGGCAGAAGCAGCGGGAAGTAGGCGTTCATGTGGCCGGTCTCCTTGAACCGCCGGTCGAGCCACGCCTGAATGGCCTCCCAGATTGCGTACCCGTACGGCCGGATGGCCATGAAGCCCTTGATCGGCGCGTAGTCGGCGAGCTCGGCCCGCAGGGCGACCTGCGTGTACCACTCGCTGAAGTTTTCGTCCCTCTTCGGGATCTGCGTGACGCTCTGCCGGTCTTGAACCATCGGACGGCCCTCCCTTGTAAAAATAGAACGCCCGTCCGCAAGGGACGGGACGTGGCCCGTGATACCACCCTATTTCTAACTGCCGGGATCCTCTACGGCAGTTAGCACTCTGTCGCGGTTATCGGCGCTATTCCGACTGCCTCGTTCACGGCAGTTGCTCAGGGGTGGGGCCCCCTTCATCGCGCTATGCAGTTGTTGCCGGGCATTTTATCACGCCTGGGAGGCGACTTCAATTCGCCTGGTCAGAAGACGTAGGGCGCGGTCGCCGGATTGTGGCTCAGCCGCTCCCACTCCTGATCGGATACCGGCTGCGGAGGATCACGATCCGCGTCCACCGGGCAGAGGAACCCAAACGGCTCATCCCCATCGTTGATCCAGCGGTGCGGAGTCAGCGGCGCGACGTGGACCACATCGAAGGGGGTCAGCTCATACACACTGTCGCCGACCAGCGCTCGCCCCCGGCCGCGGATCGCGACGATGATGTGGACGTGGGCGTGCTTCTCCAGACTCGAGTATCCGCCGGGCGCGAGTTCAAAGTAGCGCAACTCAACTGACGCAGGCGCCGCCGCCGGATCGCTGATCGTGAAGCGCAAGACGCCGCGCCACCCCATACCGCGCTGGTCACCGAGGCTAAACTTGTACGCCTGCTCTTCGATCCCGTCCCATCGGAATGCGCGTGGGTCGAAGTTAACCACGCCTGAAGACATCGCGCTCTTGAGACTCATGCGCCCCCCTCACATCGCATTTCCCGAAGCCTTAGCGTGGAGATGCGAGATGTGCCGGGCGGCGGCTTCGGGAAACCCGCTCCCAGTCAGACGCTGGATCCGGTTCGCCTGCAGTTCCTTCTGGAATGCGGCGACCTCTTTCACCCCGCGAACGAACGGTCTGCCGCGCGACTCGCCGCCGGCCAGCACGGCCAGCGCTTCTTGAATCTGCGAAGGGATGCCAGAGACGTCGCGCGCAAAGTTCAACCGTTCCTCCAGCGCCGCGACGAATCGGTGAATCGCGCTTGGATCTTCCTGCAGCTGGACGCGGACCCGGCCGGTCCCGTAGGCCACGTGGCGCGCTTCGTCCTCATGGGCACGAACGAGGATAACGCGGCTTGCCTCATCCGGCACAACCCGCCGCAGGAATGTGAAGAGATCGAGAAAGGTACCTTCGCCCAGCACGTGGAGCAAGAACGACGCCTTGTCGAACTCCTCCTGCTGAATCAGACCCTGCAGCGAGGCTTCGGTCGCGGGATAGCTTCCAACGAAACCGACCCCGTTCAGAAAGAGGCGTTTGGTAAATACCTCCACGTGCCTTGCTTCGTCCATGACCTGCGTCGATAGAAACAGCACCGGCTCAAGATAGGCGGGGTGGATGCGGGGCACAAACTTCGCGGGCACGTACCAAGCCGCGAATTCCTGCTGGACCATCCAGGTAAGGACGGTACAGAGTGCCACCTCCAGCGCTTCCGGAACGCCGCGGCCCGCGTCCCAGGGGATGTCGCGACTGGCATCCCACTGTCGCTCCTTCGCCTGCTCGTAGAGGCGTTCCACACCGTCGGCCCAGACCTGATGGCGATCGAGCACGCGGAAATCGTGTGGGACTCCCTCTTCTCCTGCCATCCCGCGCGGGGCAAGCCCGCGCGGATCAACCTGGGCTGGCGGGGCACCCAGCAACGACGTCAACCGTAGATCCGGTCGTGCTTGAAGGCTCAATCAAGTCCTCCGAACAGTGTCAAGGCGAGATGTGACTCCCCTGCGAGGACCCCCGTCCAACCCCAACTGGAGCGCGAGCTTGTCGGCCAATGCCAGTCCGTAGTTCACAGCCCGCACCCTGCCATCCGCTCCCACGACCACTGTGCTGGGCACGGTCAGGATGCCGAAGCGATCGGCCAGCTCCGGGTGCACGGTGGCATCTACCTCCCGTACCTCCACGCGGTCCACATATCGCTGCCGCAGTTTCTCCAGCGCCGGCTTCTGCGCTGTTCTGCACGGCACGCAGTCCGGCGTTGAAAACGCCAGGATGAGTGGGCGGTCAGCTTCAAGCAGATCCGCGGCATCCCTCCCCCGATACGAGGTCGCCCGGAGGCGGACAAGGGCCCAGATCGCCGCCACGACGGCCGCGATGATGAGCAGGACGAGCAGACGGTCGGTCACCCCACGTCGCCTAGGCCTGCTGCTTGATCAGGCCGGCACGCCGCAGTTGGTAATAGACAAAGCAGCCGGCGCAGAAATCGAAGACCACGTTGACCATGGCCAGCACAGCGACCAGCAGATCCAGCGCCCAGCCCAGGACGACCGCGTCCGCCTGGAGCCCGATCCAGGACAACGCGAGGAACGCCGCTCCGAGTCCCTGCGAGAACCGGTGCGGCGCCTGCTCATCATCTCGAACGTTCGGCCGCAGCCATCCCGACGGCAGCGCCACGCGCTGGTAGAGAACCCGGAACAGTCCCCACTGCGGCCAAGCCGTGCTGGCCGCCAGCACGAGCCCGAGAACTCCTACTACCCACGGCTGGTCCACGAGATACGCCGCAACCGCAATGACGCTCAGGCTCACCTGATTGAATTTGATTGCGTTGTGATCAACCTTGCTCATGTGCACAACCCTCATGTGCTGCGACCTCGCAGCAAAATAGACTGCACCCATTTTCGGTTCAGGGAGGGGCTAACGCGGAAGCTGGGGTTGTGCCTTGCGGGACCTAACTCAGGAGGTCAGCGAAGGCACACCCTGCCCCCGCCGTGGACAGATGCATTGCCGCGGCATATAGCGGACGGACGAAGTTGCCCGGGAAAATCGAAACTCCACTTCGTGACTCCTATTCTTTACCTTTTCACTCAAGATTAGGGTGCGGCCAGCAGCTTGTCAATACGGTGTGCTAATCCGCGCGCTCCGCGTCGGCGACACGGCGCCGTGTCGCGAACAGCAGGACCAGGGAACGCACGAGGAAGCTCGTACCACCCAGCAGCCACGCGAGTGGCTTCAGCACGTAGATGAAGAGCAGGCTGATGATCCCCAGCACGCGCCTCAGCCACCGGAAGTTACGCGCGAACCGCTGTACCGCGGCGTTCTGTCCCCACAGGATTGTCAGCAGCAGCGTACTCAGTGACAGGAGGAACTTCTGCACGTCGCTGGGATGGATCTTGAAGACGTCCTCGAGCAGCAGCATGACCCCGATGTTGAAAACGAGCAGGTACGCCGCGGCTTCGAGTTCTGGGTAGCGCGCGATTAGCCTCACGAAGATGCCCGCCGCGAAGCGCATCGTGATGATGCCGAGCGCCACGCCTGTCAGCACGACCCAGTACTGCCGGGACAGCGCCACCGCGGCGACGACGTTATCGAGGCTGAACGCCAGGTCCGCCAGCTCGACGGCAACCACCACGCTCCAGAACGACCGGCCCAACTTGCGGACACTCTGACCCGCGGTCTCCTCGGCTTCCTGCTGCGAATTCCCAGGCAGCTCTCCCAGGTGATCCGCCGCGAGTTTGATCAGGTACAGCCCGCCCAGCAGCAGGAGCCATGGGTTCTGCACAACCCATGAGGCGATAAAGAGCATCGTCCCGCGGCCGACGTAGGCGCCCAGCAACCCAACCTTAAGAGCTGACAGCCGCTGCCCACCCAGCGTGCGGTGGACGGGCTTCTTGAGGAACCGCAGCATCCGCGGCCAGGGGATGGGGTCGTCCTTCGGCAAATGCGAGACCAGCGCCCCGAGTACGGCCGCGTTGTCGATCGAGAGGATGCCCTCGAGGTAGATCAGTTGGAGAATGATGAGGATGGGAGCGAAATCCATGGCCCTGTTATTCTACCCGATTACTTCCGCTGGCTGCGATATGCGTGCGCGGCGTCGCCTGTAGAACGTCTGAATCGCCGGCAGCGCGAATAGCGCGAGCGCCGCGACCAGGAAGATCATCGCGATCGGGCGACCGAGAAATACCGCGGGATTCCCCTGGAACATGATGAGGCTCTGCCGCAGCGCCTGCTCCGTCATGTCCCCGAGCACGAGGGCGACGACGAGCGGCGCAAGCGGGTAGTCCAGCTTCTTGAAGACATAGCCTGCCACACCGGAACCGAGCATGATCCACAGATCAAGGACCTGATTATTGGTGGCGTACGCGCCGATGCTCGACATGATCACGATCAGTGGCGCCAGGATGCCGAATGGGATGCGGTTGATCGAGGCGAAGACCGGCACCAACGTCAGCACCAGCAGCACGCCAATCACGTTGGCGATGTACATCGAGCCGATCAAGCCCCAGACAAAGTCGCGGTTCGTGGCAAACAGCAGCGGTCCCGGATTGAGCCCCCAGATGAAGAACCCCGCGAGCATCACCGCCGCAGTCGGGGACCCAGGGATGCCCAGCGTAATCATGGGCAGCAGCGCGCCGATGCCGGCGGCGTGCGCGGCCGTTTCGGGCGCGACGACACCCTCCACCTCTCCTTTGCCGAACCGTTCCGGATGCTTGCTGAACTGCTTGGCGAGTCCGTAGCTCATGAAGGACGCTGGCGTGGCGCCTGTACCGGGCAGCACGCCGATCCAGAAGCCCAGGATCGTGGCGCGCACGAGCGTCGCGAAGTAGCGGGGCAGGAGTTTCCAGGTTTCCCAAAGATCGCGGAACCCGATCCGGCCTTTGATGCCCTCCAGCCTCAGGCCCTCTTCGACGGTAAGGAAGATCTCGCCGAGGCCAAAGAGGCCGATCGCGATGACGATAAAGTTTACGCCGCTCTGCAGCGCGACCTGACCAAAGTTCATCCGCGGCTGCCCGCTCACGATGTCGAACCCCACGGTGGCCAGCAGCAGGCCGAGCAGCGTCATGAAGATGGTTTTTGCCGGGTTGCCGCCGCCCAGTCCGGTAAACGTCGCGAGCGCCAGGATCAGCACGGCGAAGTTTTCCGGCGGCCCGAACTTCAGAGCCAGCTCCGCGAGCGGCGGGGCAAAGAACGTGAACAAGACGATAGACACGAACGCCCCAATGAATGAGGATGAAAACGCTGCGGTCAGCGCCATACCGGGCTTCCCCTGCTTGGCCAGCGGGTGCCCGTCGAACGTCGTCGCCACCGACCAGGGCTCTCCCGGAATGTTGAACAAGATGGACGTGATCGCGCCCCCGAAGATCGCGCCCCAGTACACCGATGCCAGCAAGATGATCGCGGACGCCGGCTGCAGTTTGAAGGTCAGCGGCAACAGCAGCGCGATGCCGTTCGTGCCGCCGAGTCCCGGCAGGACCCCGATCGCGGTGCCAAGCACCAGGCCGATGATCCCTACGGTGAGGTTGTAGGGCGTCAGGGCGACGCCGAGGCCAAACAGCAGATCGTCAAAGACCGACAGCAGCACTCGTCATCTCCCGTAGAGGATCCGTTCGAGGAAGACACCCTTGGGCAGCGGCAGCAGAAACCACTTCTCGAAGATGAAAAACAACACGAGGGGAATCAGCCCGCTGACCACCACGACGGACAGCCACCGGAACCGGCCCACCAACCGCATATACCCGACGAGGTACAACGCTCCGCCGAGATAGATCCCGAGCACGTTGATGAACGCGATCACGGCCGCCATCGGCAGGAACACAACGAGCAGCGGCTTCCACGCCTGAGCGGGAATGAAGGCCTCCTCTGCAGCGGAAGGCGCCGGCAGGAGGCTCTGAATCAAGATGACGGCGCCGGCGACCGCCACGCCGACAGATAGCCAGAACGGGACGAACCCCGCCCCGGGACCGCTCACCGTCCAGCCGATCGGCAGCCGGAGCGCCTCGCGAAGCATCACCAGAGCAAACAGGACAAGCAGGACCCCGCCGGCAGTCTCAGCCTTTCGCACAGTGCACCTGAGCAGATGAACGGGGCGGGAGCGGAACCCCGCTCCCGCCCGACGCTGCGGTTACTTGATCCACCCCGCCTTCTCCATCAAGCTGCGGACCACCGCATCCTTTTGCTCCAGCCATCGCACAAAGTCCGCGCCGGCCAGGAACGCTTTATCGAATCCGCCTCGCTCGATGAAGTCAGCCATATCCGGGGTATCGAGTAGCCTGCGGAACAGCACCTGATAGTACGCCACGGCTTCTGTTGGCACGTTCGGTGGGCCGAAGATGCCGCGCAGCATCTGATACTCGACGTTCACACCCAGTTCTTTCATTGTGGGAATGACGCGCCATTTCGGATCAGGGAGCCGCTTGCTGGCAAAGATGGCCAGCGGGCGCACCCGCCCTCCCTCCCAGTGGCCGACCGCTTCCAGGGGGTTGTTGACAGTAAACTCGACCTGCTTCCCCACGAGCGCGGCCGCAACCTGGCCACCGCCGGGGAAGGGCACGTAGGTGAACTTCACGCCCCAGGTCTGCTCCAGCAGCACCATGATGATCTCGTCTTCCTGCCGGGAGCCGGTCCCTGACATCTTGATGGCGCCCCTGGGCGCGGCCTTCACGGCCCGCTCGAAATCGGCCAGGGTCCGCCAAGGGGAGTCGGCATGAACCCACAGGATGAAGTTATCCAGGAGCAGCCGGGCGATGGGGGTCAGGTCCCGCCATCCAAACCGGGTGCGATCCGGCATCAGGATCTCCTGGTTGAGCGGCGTGAAGAAGAGGTTGTCGAGAGTGATGAGGATCTGATGCGGATCCTCCCTCTTTTCGATCATGTAGCTGAACGCCAGCGCACCCGCGCCAGCGGACCGGTTGACGGGAATGAAGGGCTGAGGCGCAAGATTGTATTTCTGGATCAGCGGCGCCATGAACCGCGCCTGGATATCGGCGCCGCCGCCGGTACCGGCCGGAATGGTCCACTCTACAGGACGTCGCGGGGTGAACGCCGGCGCGCCCGTTGCCGGGAGCGTGACCAGCAGGAACACGAGCGCGAGTCCCAACACCGCAACTGCACGAAGAGCCTGCCGACTTGCCATCTGCCGCACCTCCAGTCGTGATTGGACTTCTCGATGATAGATCATGGGGCTAGAAAGTAGTACGGGCCTGCCCTCCAGATCGTTCTCGGAAGACAGGCCCATTTCATCCCTTGTGCTTAACTCGTCGGCGCTTTGTCGCTCTCGATCTCCTTCCAGAACGGGATCACCCCAGGGATCACCCACTTCTCCCACATCTGATCGATTTTCGACTGGAAGTAGTCGATGTCGTCATCGGTGAAATGGGCGAAGCGTCCCTGCCGGAGGAGATAGTCCCGGACCGGCTTGCGCTTGGAGCGTTTTTCGGCAATGCCCTTCGTCCGCCCGTAGAGCTTGAGCTGGTGATTCTCGACCTCGTACAGCGGCCAGATGCCGCTCTCCACTGCCAGCTCGCCCAGCTCATGCGAGAGCATCGGGTCATAGTCCCAACCCTTGGGACAGGGATCGAGCGAGTGGACGAACGTCGGCCCGCCGATGGTCAGCGCCTTGCGGACATGGTTCATCATGTCTACCGCGTAGCTGGCGCAGACGGTCGAAACGTACTTGCACTCCGGGTGGCCGGCGGACAGCATCCCGGCCACGTTCTTTTTCCAGCGAGTGTGCAGGATCCGCTTCATCTTTCCGGGCGGGCTGAACGTCGTGTGCGCGCCGTAGGGCGTGAGGCCGGAGAGCTGGATGTCCGTGTTGGCATACGACTCGTTGTCGTACAGCAGGATGAGGAAGTTGTACTCCGGGTGCGTGAGCGCCGCCGAGATCGCTGAGAGGCCCATGTCCGCGCCG
>JACPRY010000101.1 GCA_016193565.1 Armatimonadota bacterium | reverse complement strand
GGCATTCTCCTGGCGTCTGAAGAGACAGGGCACGAGCCGGCGAGGGCAAGCGGCAGGGAGCGCAAGGGCAGACTGATCGACGGATGGTCGGTGGCCAAAGCCAAGCGCGCGGGTGCGAACGCGGTGAAGTTGCTCATTCACTACAACCCCGAGGCCTCACGCGTGGTGCTCGACCACCAGCGGGAGCTGGTCCGCGGAGTGGGGGAGGACTGCGTCCGCGAGGACATCCCCTTCTTACTCGAGGTGGTGACGTATCCGCTCGATGAAGTGACGGCAGATACACCAGCGTTTGCGAAGAAGCGTCCGCATCATACGATCGGGGCCGCACATGAATTCTCCAAAGACGAGTATTTCGTTGACATTTTGAAGCTTGAATTTCCGAGCGACCTGAAATACGCTTCGGACTTTCATAAAATGGGTTTTGACAAGAAGGTGCGGCCAGCGGTGTACGATCTGGATGACGTCCGTATGTTCTGTCGCGAGCTCGATGCTGCCGCCAGGAGGCCGTGGGTCATTCTCAGCGGCGGCGTCGACATCAAGGAATTTCTTGTCAACCTGGAGCTGGCCGTGGAGGCAGGTGCCAGCGGCTTCCTGTGCGGCCGAGCGTTCTGGAAGGCGATCATCTCCGGTTATCCTAACGAAGATCGGATGCGCGGGCTCCTCGTCTCGGAGGGGGCCGAAAACTTCTCGCGGGCCAATGCCATCGCCGATCGAGCCCGCGCGTGGTTTGCGCACCCGAGCATTGGCGGATGGGACGAGGTTCAGTTGCGCGATGGCCACGAAGAGTGGTATCGGGACTACCGCCAAGCATAACGAGTCCCACCTTCTGTCACTCGATGAGATCTAAGGCTACGCGGGCCTGGGCCGAGATTGATCTAGGTGCGCTGGCGCACAACCTGCGGGAGATCCGGAAGCTGCTGCGTCCGGCATGTCGCATCATGGCAGTGGTGAAGGCGGACGCGTACGGCCATGGAGCGGTGGAGGTCGCAAAGGCCGCGCTCCGGGCCGGCGCGTCGTGGCTGGGGGTGGCGACGCTCGACGAGGCGCTGGTGCTCCGGCGCTCGGGGATCAAGGGTCGCATACTGATCATTGGCCCTATCGATGTGGCGGATCTCGCCGCTGCCGCGAGGGGGAGGATCAGCGTCACCATCGGCTCGATGGAGTTCATCGACGCGCTGGAACGGCTCGGCCGGCGTCTGCCGCGGGTCCAGTTCCATCTGAAGGTCGATACCGGCATGACACGTTTTGGCGTCATGGCCGCGGACGCCGCGCGTGCGATCTCCCGGCTCAAGCAGGCGCGTGTGACCCTGGAGGGCTGCTACACGCACCTGTCCAGCGCCGACGAACCGGGACGCGGATTTACCGAAGGGCAGCTCGACGGATTCAGCCGCGTGTTGGATTTGGTGCGACGCGGCTTTCCGAAAGCCGCGATTCACGCGGCCAGCAGCGCCGGCGTCTTCGCGTATCCCACGTCGCATTTCGACGTCGTCCGCATCGGCATCGCGATGTACGGACTCCAGCCATCGCCGCACGTGCGCTCACCGGCGGCGCTCAGGCCGGTCATGCGCTTGCTGAGCCGCGTGGTCAGGGTGGTGCGCGTCCCGGCAGGGACCGCGGTGGGTTACGGCGCCACCTACCGGACCCGGGCGCAAACGTCCATCGCGACCGTGGCCTGCGGATACGCGGACGGCTATCCTCGCCTGGCCGGAATCCAGGGCGAAGTGGCAATCCGCGGCCGCCGATACCCCATCGCAGGACGCCTGAGCATGGACTATCTTGCTGCAGATGTGGGAAACTCTGAGGTCGCCGCAGACGACGAAGTAGAACTATTCGGCGTCCAGATCAGCGCGGACGAAGTCGCCTCGTGGGCGCACACCATCTCCTACGAAATCCTGACTCGCATTGGTCCCCGCGTCCCGCGAATCTACGTAACTAAGAAGGGTTCAGTCACGAGTCACGAATCACGAGTCACGAATCACGAGTCACGATGAGGGTCGCATTTCAAGGAGAGCGGGGCGCCTACAGTGAGGAGGCCGCTGCCGCGCTGTACGGCGAGGCGGAGGTCGCACCGTGCGCGACGCTGCGTGAAGTGTTCGACGCCGTCGCCTCGAGGAGCGTCGACCGGGCTGTCGTGCCGGTGGAGAACTCGCAGGCCGGCTCGATCAACGAGACCTACGACCTGCTCGTTTCCCATTCGCTCTTCATCGTCGGCGAGTACGACCTACGCATCCGCCACTGCCTGCTCGCCCTCCCGGGTCAGACGCTGGAATCGATTCGCGCCGTTCGCTCGCACCCACAGGCGCTGTCGCAGTGCGAGGAGTTTCTGCGGCAGCATAAGATCGAGGCCGTGGCAGCATACGATACTGCGGGCAGCGCCAAAATCGTGGCGTCGCAGCGCCTCACCGGGGTCGGCGCGATCGCGGGCCGGCGCGCCGGCCAGATCTACAACCTCGCGGTCCTGGCGGAAGGAATCGAGACGAACCCGTTCAACTATACGAAGTTCCTGGGGTTGAGCACGACGCCGGGACCGCATAGCCCGGTCGGCAAGACCTCGATCGTCTTCACCACGAGAAACGTCCCGGGCGCGCTCTACCGGGCGCTCGGCGCATTTGCAGCCCGGTCGATCAACCTCACGAAGCTGGAGTCGCGTCCCAGGCGCGAAGTCCCCTGGGAGTATCTCTTCTACGTGGACTTCGAAGGCCACCAGGATGATCCGGTAGCCGCGGGCGCACTCGCGGAACTCCAGGAGGTCACGACGTTTCTCCGCGTGCTCGGATCGTATCCAAAGTCCCCCACACCAATTCTATGAGCCTGACCGCCGTCCGGCCCTGCGGCGACCGGGGCATTTTGGTCGAGTTCGCCGACGAGCTGTCCATGGACGCGAACGGCCGGGCCAGAGCGCTCGCGCGGCGGATGCGGGATGTCCCGGGTGTGCTCGAGACCGTGCCGGCGCTGCGCTCGGCGCTGCTCATCATCGATCCGCTGCGCGCAGATCGCGCCGCGATCGAACTCACCGCCGCCGACCTTGCAACCCGGCTGCTCCCGGATACGACCGGCACCGGCCGCGTGATCGACGTGCCTGTCGTGTATGGCGAAGAGGCGGGGGCCGATCTCGACGATGTGGCCGCCGCGCTCAATCTCCCTGCGAGCGAGGTCATCGCGCTTCACACGAGCGGCGAGTTTGGGGTCTTCATGCTGGGATTCGCCCCAGGGTTTCCCTACATGGGTCTATTGCCTCAGCCGCTTGAGGCGCCGAGACTCGCGACGCCGCGTCTGCGCGTGCCCGCGGGATCGGTCGCGATCGCCGGTGTGCTGACCGGCATCTATCCGTTGCAGACGCCCGGAGGATGGGCTCTGGTGGGGCGCACGCCGCTGCGCATCTATGATCCGCGCGAGCCTGATCCGATTTTGTTCCGGCCGGGCGACCGCGTCCGGTTCACACAGGTGAGTTCCGCGCAGTTTCCGGCTGATCGCATCACCGCGCCGCCTCCGCTGCCGTCCCGTCCAGCATTTGAGGTGATCGAAGCGGGCCTGTTCACCACCATGCAGGATCTCGGCCGTCACGGATATCGCAGTCTCGGCATGCCGGACGCAGGTGCGATGGATCCCGATGCGCTGCGGCTGGCCAATCTCACCGCGGGCAACTCACCGGCTGCCGCCGCGCTTGAATGCACGGCACCCGGACCGGCGTTGCGCGCGCTCGACGACCTCTCGGTGGCCGTTACGGGCGCCGACCTGACGGCCACGGTGGACGGCACCGCGATCGAGATGTGGCGCACGGTAAGGGTGCGCGCAGGACAGGTGATCCGCTTCGGCGCGCCGCACAGCGGCATGTGGGCCTACGTCGCGCCTGCCGGCGGGATTGAGGCCCGGACGGTACTCGGCAGCGCGTCCACGTACTTTTCGGGCGGCGTTGGCCGGCGGCTCGAGCGTGGGGACATCATCGGTGTGGGTGTGCGACACGGCAACCCGCTAGCCACACCGCTCCCGGCTCAGATGGTCAGGATCCCAAAAGACGAAGTGACCGTGCACGTGAT
>JACPRY010000100.1 GCA_016193565.1 Armatimonadota bacterium | reverse complement strand
CGTCATCGTCGGTTGCGCGGGGCTTGAGACGTACGGGCCTTCGGCGCTTCTCCGCTCCGTCGTGGTTCGACCCGACTATCGCAACCGGCGGATCGGCGGCAAACTCGTTGAAGATCTGCTCGTTCGGGCCCAAAATGATGCGGTCGATACAGTCTATCTCCTGACCACAACGGCATCGGGCTACTTTGCACAGATGGGGTTCCGGGAAGTTCCGCGTGATCAGATTGATCCGGCGGTACAGGCCTCGCAGGAATTTTCGGCTGAGTGCTGCGCGACGGCCAGGGCGATGCGCCTGGTTATCGACACCGGAGGTGGGAGACGCCGATGATTCGGGCAGATGAGATCAAGAAAGCCGTGCGGGAACATTACGTTCGGAGTTTGAGCACGGGGTGCTGCGGAGGAGGATCATCCTGTTGCGCGACCACGGTAGACGAGGAGGATCGTCCTGGCGCTGATCTGGAAGGCCTCACGGGTCCGTCTTTGGGTTGCGGCAGACCACTCGGCTATGCCCAGCTGCAGCCTGGTGAGATCGTCGTAGATCTGGGATCCGGCGCTGGTCGCGAGGTCTTGCTCGCCGCCAGGGAAGTCGGACCAGCCGGACGCGCGATCGGCATCGACATGACGCCCGAGATGGTCTGGACGGCACGGGAGAACGCGAACCAGACCACGGTACCAAACGCGGAGTTCCGCCTCGGCGAGATCGAACATCTCCCGGTCCCCGATGCCGCTGCCGATGTGGTGATCAGCAACTGCGTCATCAACCTGGTGCCGGACAAATCGAGGGCGTTTGCGGAAGCGTATCGGATTCTGAAGCCCGGCGGACGGCTCATCGTGTCAGACATGGTAGCGCGCGGGCCGCTGCCCGGGGCGATGCGTGAGAATCTCACGGCGTGGGCCGGGTGCGTCGCGGGCGCCGTCGACGTAGACGAATATCTCAGTGTGATTGAACGTGCAGGCTTCCGCACGCCCGACGTCCTCACCCGGACCAATGCCGCGCCCGGCCAAGTGTTCAGCATCACCCTTCGCGCCGTCAAACAGTAACCGGGCTGCCCTGGGCGGCTACATCCAGTCGTGCCGGCCCGGGTAGATCTCGATGACCGGCCTTCTGGGGTGACGGCGCCGGTAGGCGCGGTAGCGTTCGAGCAGCCGGCGGTAGCGCCGGTCTGACGACCTCAGCGTCCGGTGGGGGATCTTCAGGAGATACTGCTCAACCCTCCACATGTTCTTCTTCGAGACTCGCCAGTCGTACGCGCCGAGCGCCCGCAGATCCACGAGTTGATAGCCGGTGATCCGTCCCGTGAAGTCGACGTACGGATCGAAATAGTTCCACACCAGGTCGCGGATCGATCGAAAGACCGGCTTGCGTCCGTGCAGTCCCGCATCGCGCGAACGGGCCACGGCGCCCCAGCGTCTGCGTCGGAGGAAGACGTAGATGACGTGGTCGATCCCGTCTTGAGATTCGAAGCTCACGACCAGCGGCGGATACCCGTGCTGCTCGAGGATCACGGCGGCTGCCAGGGTGGCTTCCAGGCAGTGCGCCTCGCCTCGCCGCACGACCTCGCGAAATGAGCGTAACGTCTCCCCTCGACGCTCCCAGTTGTAGGGGAGCGAGCGCAACCAGCGTTGGACCTGTTCCGGCGTGCGCAGACGCCGGATCAGCGCCGACTCCTTCTTGGTGAACGCGGGTTTCAATTGCCGCATTCGCTGCGCGCTCATGGCGAGTTAGTTTCGAAGCTCCGACAGACGATGCCTCTACGAGCGTCACTTCGCATCTGAGGGGAGCGCGGGAGCATGGCGGAGAACACCAGGCTCGAGATGGACGTGCTGCGACCCGACCGGTCGAGAGCCGGTCCGCCGGATCGGCCCGAATACTTCTCGGGCACGGTGCGGATGCATCCACTCCGTCGCCCTGCGGAGGCCGGAGCGGCTGAGCTGATCGCGGTGTTCTTCGATGCCGGCGCCCGCACCATTCCGCACATTCACGCCGCCGACCAGGTGCTCTACTTCATCGAGGGAGAAGGCATCGTCGCCACCGAGCGTGAGCGGCGGGCATTCCGCGCCGGAGAGATCGCCGTCATTCCGAGCGGCACGTGGCACTGGCATGGTGCCACAAAGACGTCAGCGACCTGCCACATCTCGATCAAAGCGGTGGGTGCCACCGACTGGGAGGTTCCCCGCAAGAACTGGGAAGACTACTAGCGCCGTCAGAGCCGCTCGACGGCGCCGGCTGGAAGCGGCAAGGAGAAGACCTCGGGGTGGAGGATCGCGGCCAGGATCTCAAGACCTGTGACGATCCGCGGTCCGGGCCGGCTAAAGTACGAGGTCGCGTCGGTGAGATAGACGTTCCCATCGCGAACTGCCGGGATCTGTTTCCAACCCCGCCGCGAGGTCAGCAGGTGGAGCTCCTCCCGGGCGCGCGGAACATCGAAGCCGCAGGGCATGAGGACAAGCACGTCCGGCTCCGCGGCCACCACGTCCTCCCATGACGCGACAAACGATGGTTCGCGCGACCTGCCCAAGACGTCATCGCCGCCCGCGTCGTCGACCATCTCCGGCACCCAGTGCCCCGCGATGTAGATCGGATCCAACCATTCGATGCAGATCACGCGCACACGCGGCAGGCGCGCTGCCCCATCACGGATCCTGTTAATGCGGGCGCGGAGGTTCCAGACGATCGCGTCGGCCTGCGCGCGCCGTCCCGTGAGCTCGCCGACCAGCCGGATGTTGTCGAGGATATCATCGAGGCCGAGCGGTTCCAGGGACACGATCTTCGTCTCGGCCTCCAGGACCTTCGCGGCCTGCTTCACGAGCGTGTAGGACGGCGCGCAGACCGAGCAGAGTTCCTGTGTCAGGATGAGGTCGGGTCGCAGTCCGGCCAGCTGCTCGGGGTCCAGGTGATAGACACTCTGCCCTCGGTGCACCTGGGCCCGGATGCGGGCGTCAATCGCGCCGCTCGGAAGTTCGGGCGTCACGATCGCCCGGCTCAGGACCGGCTTGCCGCGAATCTCTGGTGGGAAGTCGCAGTCGTGGGAGATACCCACGAGTTCGTCTGTAAGACCGAGCGTGCAGACCACCTCGGTCGCACTGGGCAGCAGCGAAGCAATCCGCATGCTGCATCTATCTTAGAGTGTGCAAGCAACGTCGTCCAGGATCGAAAAAGAGGCCTGCGGCGAACCGCAGGCCCCGGGCCAAGAGTGTGTGCGCTAGCGGTACAGGTTCAGCGAATGGCGCTTGAGTGACGAGCCCAACTGTCGCTGCAGCTGATCGAAGATTTCCAGGTCGTATTGGCCCACAAATGTGATCGCAGTGCCAGGACGTCCCATCCGCGCGGTGCGCCCGACCCGGTGAATGTACGTCTCAACATCTTCTGGCATGTCGAAGTTGATGACGTGGGAGATCTCCGGCAGGTCGAGCCCGCGTGAGGCCACGTTCGTCGCAATCAGAATCGGTGTGCGTTTCTCCCCAAACGCGCGCAGCGCTTGCAGGCGCGCGCCCTGGCGCATCCCGCCGTGCAGCACGCCCACGCGCCGGTCAGATCTCAGCGCCCTGGCCAGGCGGTCCGCCCGGTGCTTCGTGCGGCGGAACACCAACGCCGACTCAATCTCTTCCTTATTGAGCAGACGCCGGAGGGCCCTGACTTTGTCTTCTTCTGCGACCTCCAGATAGAACTGCTCAACCGTTTCGACCGTCGGCATCGGTGTTGCGATGCGCACCCAGACTGGGTCACGCATCTGCTGCTTCGCGATCGCGTGGATCGCGGTCGGCATCGTGGCGGAAAATAGCGCAGTCTGCCTGCTCACTGGGGTCTGGCTGAGGATGCGGGAGACATCCGGCAGAAAGCCCATGTCCAGCATGCGATCCCCTTCATCCAGGATAGCGATGATCACTCCGCTGAGCCTGACCGTGCCGCGCTGCAGGTGGTCCAGCAGCCGGCCCGGCGTGGCGACGGCGATCTGTGGGTGACGGCGCAGGTCCGCGAACTGTCGCTCGATCGACTGCCCGCCGAACAGCGTCACCACCTTGAACCCAGCCTCGCGACCTATCGCGCGGATCTCGTCGCTGACCTGGAGGGCCAGCTCGCGCGTTGGTACCAGCACCAAACCCTGCAGGGTGCGGACGGTTGCGTTGAGCCGTTCCACCAGGGGAATCGCGTACGCACCGGTCTTGCCGGACCCCGTTTGGGCCTGGCCGACCAGATCGCGGCCGGTCATCATCACCGGGATGACGCGGGCCTGAATCGGTGTGGGCGCCGTCCAGCCGAGCTGGCGGAGCGCCCGAAGTGTTTCTGGGCGGAGTGTGAGTCCGCCAAATGTAGACATACAAATAGCCTCCTTCGTGTCCGGTTCAGACCGGACCGTGAGTTAGTTGCCGGCATCTGCGCGTGTCTCGCCGCAACCAACCCACCACGAAGAAGGCTCGGGATACACTAGACGAGGGATGCCGCATTGCGCATCCCTCGCAGAACGCATCTATGACGGTTGAAAGTACTATATCATACGCT